>CAZRXE010000907.1:0-3160 GCA_964603695.1 uncultured Heliomicrobium sp. | reverse complement strand
CCGCGGTTCTTTGTTCCCCGGATTTCCTCTACCTCCAGGAGAAGCCGGGGCCGCTTGACGATTACGCGCTGGCGTCGCGACTCGCGTTCTTTCTCTGGAACTCGCCGCCGGATGATGAACTGCGCGCATGTGCGAAAAGGCAGGAATTGCATAAGCCGGACGTTCTTCGGGCGCAGACCGAGCGTCTTGTCGCCGATCCGAAATCGGAACGATTCGTGGATGCCTTTCTGGATTACTGGCTGGACCTGCGGAAAATCGAGGCCACCTCGCCGGATGCGAATCTGTATTCCGATTATTACCTCGATGATTTGCTGACCGAATCGGCATTGAACGAGACGCGGCTGTTCTTTGCGGAGTTGCTGCGCTGCGACCTCCCCGCGCGCAACATTGTTTCCTCGGATTTTGCCATGCTGAACGAACGGCTTGCCACCCATTATGGATTGCCGAAAGTGCAGGGTGTGGCGCTGCGTCGCACGCCATTGCCGAAGGACAGCCCGCGTGGCGGATTGATGACCCAGGCGTCCGTGCTAAAGGTTACGGCCAACGGCACCACGACTTCGCCGGTTCTTCGCGGCGCCTGGGTGATGGAGCGCATTCTCGGCAAGAAGCCGCCGCCGCCACCGCCTTCGGTTCCCGCGTTGGAGCCGGACATTCGGGGTGCGGTCACCATTCGCCAGCAGCTCGACAAGCATCGCAACCTGGAGACATGTGCGGCCTGCCACGCGAAGATTGATCCGGCAGGTTTTGCGTTGGAGAATTTCGATGTCATGGGCGGTTGGCGCGATCGATACCGGTCCGAAGCGGAGGGGGAACCGGCACATGGCATTGCGAAGAGTGGACAGAAATTTGCCTTCAAGTATGCGTTGCCGGTGGATGCGAGCGGCCAGCTCCCGGACGGCGGAAAGTTTCATGATATCCAGGATTTCAAACAACTCCTGCTTGCGGACGAGCGGCAGCTTGCCCGAAATCTCACGAGGCAACTGGCCGTCTATGCGACGGGAGCGCCAGTGCGCTTTGGGGATCGGGAACAGATTGAAGCAACCCTGGAGCGCGCGAAGGGGAGTGAGTATGGGGTAAAGAGCCTGATTTTGGAGCTGGTGCAGAGTGATTTGTTTCGGCAGAAGTAATCAGTATTCAGTAATCAAGTAGCCAGTAATAGGGCATTTGCATGCGAACGCAGCTTGAATATGTCAAACACTTCAAAGATTTGGAGGTGTATAAGCGGCAACGGACACTTTCGCTTGAAGTGTTCAACCTTACGCGCGGATTTCCCACTGAGGAAAAGTATTCGTTGACTGACCAGTTGCGCCGCGCCTCGCGGTCAATTGGCGCGCAAATCGCCGAAGCCTGGGCGAAGCGTGTCTATCCCAGGCATTTCATTAGCAAGCTTACGGATGCCGATGCCGAACAAATGGAATCCCAGCATTGGTTGATGGAGGCGGAAACATGTGGCTATTTGGAGGTGGCTGATTCGCGACGACTTCTCGGGTTATGTGAAGAAATCGGACGAATGTTGGCCTCCATGATTCGCAAGGCTGAGAAATTTACGTCTTCTGACTATTACCTCCAGGAAGAACCGCCACCCTATCTTGCCAACGACTCAACCTGATTACTGAATACTGAATACTGATATCTCGTCCATAATCCGATGAACGCCCCATTTGTATCCACCCGATCCGCGCTTTCACGGCGTAGGTTCCTGCGTGGTGCGGGCATCCTGATGGCGCTTCCATTGCTTGATGCGATGACGCCTGCCTTCGCCGCGACCGCAAAACGCATCGCGGCAAATGCAACTCCGGGTCGGAAGCCGCGCAGGATGCTCGGCATCTGCAACAATCTGGGGCTGGTGCCTGAGAGTTTTTTTCCGAAAGACACGGGTCGTGATTACCAGTTGTCGCCCTATCTTGAAACGCTCCGCGAACATCGCAACGACTTCACGGTTTTCAGCGGTGTTTCACACCCGGATGTCGATGGCGGGCATCCCGCCGACAATTGCTTTCTAACCGCCGCGCCTCATCCGGGCAGCGCCGGTTTTCGCAACACCATTTCGCTCGATCAATATATCGGCGAGCGCATTGGGCATCTCACGCGATTTCCTTCGCTGACTCTCGGCGTCAACGTGCAGCAGGGAGCCCGCAGCCTTTCGTGGACCGGTTCGGGCGTGTTGATTCCGTGCGACGAAAAGGCCGCCGATGTTTTTGCGCGCATGTTTTTGCAGGGAACGAAGGCGGAGACGGACGCGCAGGTGCGCAAGCTCGAAACCGGCAAAAGCATCCTCGATGCGGTAGCCAGTCAGGCGAAAGACTTGCAGCGCTCTGTAGGGCCGCGCGACCGTGATCGTCTGGATCAATACTTTACGAGTGTCCGCGATCTTGAGCAGCGCATGCAGATGTCGCGTGAATGGGAACGCAAGCCGAAGCCCAAGGTCACTGTGCCGATACCGCTCGATCCAACCGATCCGCGGGAGTACATGGCGAAGGTAAAGCTGATGTACGACATGGCGCGACTCGCGTTCGAAACAGACTCCACGCGATCAATTTCCTTGATGCTCGACAGCGTAAACTCGCCCGCCATTGAGTTTGGTGATGTGAAGACGACGGACGGTTATCACAACCTGTCGCATCACGGCAGGTCCAAGGAGAAGCTGGCCCAGTTGAAGGCGATTGACGAATGGCACATGAAACTGCTCGCCGATCTTTTCACGCAGCTTAAATCGGTGAAGGAAAATGGCGAGCCGCTGCTCGACCGCACGATGATTGTTTACGGGTCAAATCTGGGTAATGCCAACACCCATGTGACGACCAACCTCCCGACCCTCTTCGCCGGCGGAGGCTTCAAACACGGTCAGCACCTTGCATTCGATACGCAGCACAACTATCCGCTGCCCAATCTTTTCGTCTCCATGCTGCAACGCATGGGCCTCGAAACTGACAGCTTCGCTTCGTCCACCGGAACCATGCGAGGGTTGGAAATGGCTTGAATTTCGCCATCGGCGCTTGAAAAGGGCGCTCAACGCAATTTGTAACCAATTTGCGCTGGCCTCCGTCTGGCAGTTACATGCCACGCGAAAAATCGCTGGTGATGTTCCTCTGTGCCGCGCTGCTTCGGGCGGCAATTCCGAGTTTCGGCCAGACGCTGCCCGGGTTCGCACTCAATGGAG
>CAZRXE010000906.1:0-8262 GCA_964603695.1 uncultured Heliomicrobium sp. | reverse complement strand
TCAATGGCGGCGCGCAGATGGTGCTGCGCAAAATGTCCGATGAAGACGTGGATCGGATTTTCAAACAGCCCTTCACAATGGTCGCTTCGGACGCCGGCGTGACGGACATTGCCGGCGCAAGCATTCCGCATCCGCGCGGCTTCGGAAACAACGCGCGCGCGTTGGGCGTCTACGCGCGGGAAAAAAAACTGGTCAGTCTGGAAGACGCCGTGCGCAAAATGACTTCGCTGCCCGCCGGAGTTTTCAAACTGTGGGATCGCGGCTTGCTGCGACCGGGAATGGCGGCGGACGTGGTTCTCTTCGACGAAAAAGCGGTGACGGATCGCGCCGGCTTCGAGCAGCCGAAACAGTATCCGGTCGGCATTCGCGTTGTGCTGGTCAATGGGCAGACGGTGATTGAAAACGACAAACACACCGGCGCGAAACCCGGGCGAATTTTGCGGCTGCGCGCGGCGAAGAACTGATGGTTGGCAAGGCCGCTTCAAGCTACAATCGCCGCGCCATTTCCGAAGTAAAGGAGCAAGACAAATGATCCCAGCGCCGAAGAAAAAATATACCGTGGAAGAGTACATTGAACTGCTCAAGAACTCCGACGAACGCTTTGAGTATTTCGATGGTGAGATATTCTCGATGGCTGCCGGCAAGATTTCGCATGGCGGCATCGCGGCAAACTTGATTTATAGCTTACGCCGAGAGCTTGTGAGCCGTCCGTGTCAGGTTTTTGGCGGAGACACGGCGGTCAAAACGATCAAAGAGCCTCCGTTTCGGTTGCCGGATGTCACGGTGGTTTGCGGCGAGCCGGTGATAGAGGAAATTTCCGGCATCGAGACGCTGCTCAACCCGATCTTGATGGTCGAAGTTCTTTCCAAGAATACTCAGGACTACGACCGCGATGGAAAGTTTTTGGTCTACCAAGCCATCGAAAGTTTTCAGGAATATTTGCTGGTCGAACAGCATCGTCCGCACGTTACGCGCTACGTGCGCCAGCCGGACGGCCAATGGCTGCGTGGAGATTTCATTGGTTTGGATGCCGTCGTTCGGCTGGAATCGCTCGGCGTCGTCTTGCCGCTCACCGAGATTTATCGAATGGTCAAATTTCCGTCGGTGGAAGAATTCGCCGACGAATCGTGAATTACGACAAAATAGAAAAAACAAAACACCCTGGTTCCTCCCTGCCCGCGCTTAGGAACCCAAATCGCTCACCGTGGAAAATATCGTTGTATTCAACAAAGCTTGAAATTTCATTGAGTCGTGAAAAGCAAAAACCACCCTGTCGCCCGTTCGTTTGAGCGGCAGTCACGCAGCAACGTTTCATTTATCAACGATCAGGCATCAACAATCAGGAGGAAAGCCATGAACTCGGTCTTGAGAAGGATTTTCCCAGGCGCGCTGTTGCTGGCCAGCCTGGCCAGTTTGGCCAGTTTGATTGGACTGGCCGGCATCGGTTTCGCGCAAACAACAAAAGCGACGGCGGTTATTGCCGGTCGCGTGGTCATAGGCGACAGCGGCGCGCCGGGCATTGAAATCATCGCCGTCAAACAGGAAACCGGTGGCGGCATCGTCATCAGTGGTCAGCCGACGCAAACCTACAACGCCGTCACCGACGCTGACGGCAATTACCGCATCAATAATGTTCCGGCGGGCAGCTTTCGCGTCACGGCCTATGCGCCGGCGCACGTCACGCCTGGCGAACGCAGTTCTTTCGGCCCGGCGAACTCCGGCAAAACCGTCAATCTGGCCGAAGGCGAAACGGCGGAAAACGTGAACTTCTCTTTGATTCGCGGCGGCGTCATCACCGGCAAACTGACGGACGCGGATGGGCGGCTGGTGATTGAAGAAGCGGTTTACACCTACAAACTGGATCAAAACGGCAAACGCGCGCCGAACACTGGGCCGGTCTTTTCCGAATGGCGAACCGATGATCGCGGCGTTTACCGCGTTTACGGCCTCGAACCTGGGCGCTATCTGGTTTCGGCGGGCGCGTCTTCGGAAGAAGCCTCAATTCGCATCGGCGGTGCGGGCGGATTTTATCGCCGCACTTTCCACCCAGAGGCGACTGAAGAGACGGACGCCAAAATCATCGAAGTCCGCTCCGGCGGCGAAGTGGAAAATGTGGACATCAAACTGGCCCGCGCCGCCAAAGGCTATGTGGCCACGGGCCGCGTCATTGACGGCGACACCGGCAAACCAATCTTCGGCGCGATGATCGGTTACGGCATAGTCAAAGAAAGAGGATCGAGTTTTGGAATGGGCAATTCTGCCACCAATTCGCTGGGCGAATTCCGGTTAGAAGGACTGACACCGAACACCTATACGGCTTATGCCAGGTTGATGGGCGCGGACAATGAAAATTACAGCGAGAGCGTCAAGTTTGAAGTTCTGGGCGGCGATGTTTCTGGGCTGGAAATCAAAATGAAACGTGGTGCAGTCATCAGCGGTCTGGCCACCGTTGAAGGCGTGCGCGATCCGGCCATCCTGGCCAACCTCTCCAAAATCTATGTCAGCGCGCAGAACCTATCCAATGAGCCGATGGTTGGAATCAATGGTGGAAATATCAATGCCGACGGCACGTTCAAACTCGGCGGTTTGCGTCCGGGCAAGACGCGCATTTATGCACAGCCAATGGGCGCGGTGAAAGGCTTTTCGCTGCTGCGCATCGAACACAACGGCCAGATGCTGAAGGAATTCGAGTTGAACGCCGGCGACCAACTGACCGGTGTCACACTGATTTTCGCATACGGAACCGGCAGCATTTTCGGAAGAGTTGAAGTCAAAGGCGGAACGCTGCCGCCCGGCAGCCGAATGTCCGTCAGCGCCCGCCGCGAAGGCGAGGAGACGACAGGCATCAGCGCCATTCGCCCCGCCACAGTGGATGCACGCGGCCAATTTCTGATCGAAGGACTGTCGGCGGGTAATTACAAGTTGGTGCTGGTTGCTTACCCGCAGGACCTCCAACCTGGACAAAAACCCCCGCGCGCAGAACAAAACATCACCGTCGGAGGCGAAGGGCGGCAGGAAACGTCAATGGTTCTGGATTTATCCGCACAGCCAAAGGAGAACGACAAATGAAAACAATTCAAACTCCCGCCTGTCGCAACCTTTCCTTTCC
Source organism: uncultured Heliomicrobium sp. (assembly GCA_964603695.1). Classification (GTDB taxonomy): domain Bacteria; phylum Acidobacteriota; class Blastocatellia; order RBC074; family RBC074; genus RBC074. The sequence goes on along the minus strand of CAZRXE010000906.1, from coordinate 5,153 downwards.
GGCGATGTTGGCACTGCTGCTGTTTGCCGTGCCGGCCTGGGCGCAGCGCGCCACCGGAACCATCACCGGGCGCGTCATCACCGAAGACGGCCAGCCGGTTCGTCACGCCAGCGTAGCCATTTCCGGGATGGGTGGCGGAGCGCGTCGAACCTTCAGCGGGCGATTGGCGATCATCACCGACGACGATGGCAATTTTCAGGCGGACGGGCTGGATCCGATGCCTTATCTGCTCAGCGTCAACGCGCCGGGTTATGTACTGTTGCCCAACGGTAAAAACCTCGATTCGTCCATTCAACGGCCAACGACCTATGCCTACGTCGGCGAATCCGTGACGCTGACGATGGTGCGCGGCGGCATCGTGACCGGCAGAATCCTTAACTCCAACGGCGATCCGATCACCGGGGTGCAAGTCAGAGCCGAGCGCGTGCGCGATGAGCAGGGCCGCCCGATCAAAGATCAAAGCACAGCTTCTACCACGCCCGTCAATCCGCGCCCAACGGACGACCGTGGAATTTACAGGCTCTATGGGATGTTGCCCGGCAGCTATCTGATTTCCATCGGCGGCAGCGGCAGAGGCTTTTCCAGCCGTACCACGCCATACGAAAACCGCCTGCCGATTTATCACCCATCGGCCACACGCGACACCGCCGCCGAAGTCAGCGTACGCGCGGGCGAAGAAAGCACAGGCATTGACATACGCTACCGCGCCGAACGCGGTTTTTCGGTCAGCGGCAAAGTGCTGGGCGGCCCGACCGAACAGCGCAGCGGAATGGTCATCAACACTTCATCCATTACGCTGCGAAATCCGACAACCGGCCTAAGCATCGCCTCGACCTTCATTGTGCCGATTGGCGATCAAAACAACGGCTACGCTTTCTACGGCCTGCCCAACGGCGAATACGAAGCCATCGCTTCACGCACGCCACAAGGCGATGAAGTTTCGTTGGAATCGCAACCGCGCCGCTTCACCATCAACAACAACGATGTCGCGGGCATTGACCTGACAATGACGCCGCTGGCTTCGCTGGCCGGGACGGTGACGCTTGAAAAAATGCCCGCCGGCGGTGAACACAAATGCGAAGCCAAACGCGAATTTTTCCTGAGCGAAGCGATTATCTCCCCGCGCCGCGACGAAGCGAATGAAAAAGAAGACCCGGTCAACACTGGTTCCAGCTTCCTGCTTTTCGGCGTTCCGGATGACAAAGGCGAGTTTTCGATTCGCGGGCTGAAAGCCGGACGCTATCGGCTGACGCCGCAACTGCCGGACGAAAACTGGTTCCTCAAGGCGATCAAATCCAAATCGGCGGGCAACGCACCAGCGACGGATTTCGGTCGCGGCGGCATCCCGCTCAAAGCAGGCGAACGGCTGAGCAGCGTCAACGTAACCATCGCCGGCGGCGCGGCAGGCTTGAAAGGCAAAGTAACCACCAACAGTGGCGGCAAAACGCCTTCGCGATTGCGCGTTTACCTGCTGCCCGCCGAACCCGACAGCCGCGATGATCTGTTGCGCTTTGCCGAAGTCAAAACCGAAGACAGCGGCGCATTCGGTTTCGCCAGCCTTGCGCCGGGCAAATACCTGCTCATCGCCCGCACCATTCCCGACAACGAACCGACCGATAAAGCATTGAAACCTGTTTTCTGGGATGCCACGGAACGGGCGAGGTTGCGGAAGGAAGCGGAAACAGCGAATGCGGCAGTGGAATTGAAAGCTTGTCAGCGCGTGACTGATTTCGCACTGCGGTTCGGCAAGTAAGGACTGGGTACGCATCGCTTCCAGCATGCGGGCTTTCGAGTCACGCACGCTGGAAGCGATGCGTACCCGGCACTACCTTACGGCTTTTCTTTTTCTTCGATGGCTTCGCCGCGACGTTCGCCGCGCTGTTCGGCGTCTTCGACCTGTTTGTTCAATCGGGCGAAGGTTTCGCGGGCGCGTTCAGCGTCTTCGCGGCGATTGGCTTTGGCGTAAGCCCGCGCCAGCGTGTAGTAAATCCTCGGTTCGGCGGGAGCCATTTTTTGCGCGATTTCCAGTTCTTCAATGGATTTGGCGTTCTCGCCGGTTTCAAACAAACAGCGTCCCAAAATGTAATGCGCCAGCGGCAACCGTGGATTCGCTTTGACCGCTTCGCGGGCAAGGGGGATTCCGGCGTCCGGTTCTTTGGTGCGAATCTTAACGTAGGCGATTTGCAAGCGCGCCAGAGCGTGCGTCGGCGAATTTTCGATTTCGCGTTGAAAGGCGACGAGTCCTGCATCATCGTCGCGCGTATCAAGCAAAAACCTTCCGTAGGCGTATTGCACATTCGGCGTTTTCGGAAAGTCCGCCACCAGCCGTTCAAATTCCGTCCGCGCGTCGGCGACATTTTGCTGCGCGAAATAATGCTGAGCGAGTCCCGCGCGGCGAATCACTTCGCGGTCGCGATTCTGTTGGTCAATCTGTTTCGGCAAGGCCGAAATGCGCAACACGGCCAACCCCATCCCGATCACCAAATCCTGACTGTTCAATCCGTCGCGGCTCAGACTGGTGAAAATGCGCTGCGCGGTTTCAAAGTCGCTGCGCAGCAGCAGCAGCGTGGCTTCGTGAAAGCCCATCACGCGCAGCAAATCAGGGTTGTCGCCGATGCCGCGCTGCCGGCCTTGCTGCAGATGGATAAAGGCTTCGTCGTATTGTCCCAGCTTGTATTCGCACAGTCCCAACATCGCCAGCGGCGCGCCGACTTGCGAACGCAGTCGCGCGACCTGCTTGAAGGCCTTCACAGCTTCAGCGTAACGGTCCTGTTCATAAAGCAGCGTCGCCAGATACCACTGGCCTTCGTCCCAGTTGGGGCGCAGCGCAACGGCCTTTTGATAGTGCGCAATGGCTTCGTCCAGATTGCCGGCTTCACGCGCGTCTTTGGCCTGCGCAGCCACTTTCTCAAACGCGGGCGATGCGGATGGCGCAGCTTTGACCGGCGGCTTGGTGGTTTGGGCGGGCCTCGTTCTTTGGGCCGGCGCGTCGAAATAAAACAACGCGGCGCAAACTAGCGCTACGGCAATATTGCGTTCAAGCTTCTTCATAGCTTTTTCAGAAGTGGATTAGGTGTGACGGACTTTAGTCTGTCCCCGCTGCTGTGGACAGACTAAAGTCCGTCACACGTTTTCAATGATATGAATTCAATTCGGAAAAGGCGCGCCTTCGCGAACGATGCGAATGCGGTGATCGGTGAATTTGAAATGCGCGCCCGGCAATTCAATCTTCGGCATGTGACAACCGGCGCAGTCCTTTTTGCCGACTTTGCAGGCGCGCGCGGTTCGGTCCTTATCAGCGACGCCTGAGCCAGCTTGCGCGGCATTGGCCACAGCATTGGACTGATGACAAGCCAGACACTTCGCATCGAAAAACGCCGCGCTCTGTTCCAGCGTGTCGTGCGGATTGTGACAAGCCGTGCAGCCTATGCGTTTGTCTGCGGAATAACAGCGGCTGTTGAAAATGCGATAAGGCTGGAAGCGCACGTTGCTGATGCCGCCGCGTTGCGGCAAAGCCATCACGTCTTCGACACTGCGATGGCAGGAACCGCACATGGTTTGCGTCAGGTCGTCGCCGTCCAGATTGCTCAGCTTTTTGATTTTCGTTTTGCCGGTCGCTTTGTCGCCCGCGCGCATGGCCGCGACGTGTTCGCTGCCGGGACCGTGGCAGGCTTCGCAATTGACGCCGGGCACGGCATGCGAAAGTTGAAACTGCGCGCCTTCGCCCGCGCCTGTCGTGTGGCAATTAAAACAGCGACGAGTTTCGTCCACGCTCATTTGCCGTCCGGCGGCTTCGGTCAAAGTTTGCGGGACTTCGTGAGCGTAACCGAGCGTGATGTCCAACCCTTTGATTTCCTTGTAAAAACTGACGCGGCTTTCATACCTCACGCCATTGTATTCATAGACGTAAGTTTGCCCGGCCTTGCCCTGCCCAAAACAGTACTGAATTGGCGTGGAGATTTCCGATTTGCCGTCGCTGTTGGTGTAAATGCTTTTGTCGCCCTGCCGCTCGATTCGCATCGCAAACTTGCCCAGTTGAAATTTCAGGTTCGGGTTTTCCAGCAGAATCCGGCAACTGTCTGCCTTTTCCAGAGCTTTTGTCATGACAGCGTCCGGCAGCTTTTCGGCGATTTCCGTGTGACAGGCGGCGCAGGTTTGCGCGCCGACATACCGCGAACGCGACGCACCGCTTTGTTCAGGCTTGGCCCAGGCCGGCCAATCCGCCGGAAGCATCGCCGTCACCGCCAGCGCCAAAGCCGCCAGCACAAGAATTGATCGAATCAGCTTTTGCATCTTTTAGAAAAGCCCAGGAGGTTTGCGTTCAGGTCGTTCGATTGCTTTGGGCGGTTCCTGAAACTTCAATTTCTCGGCGTCCGCAGCGGGTTGCCGCTTTTGTTCTTCTTCGTTGAGCCGGTCAATGACGGCGCGCAAACGGTCTGCGTCTGCGGTGCGTTTTTGTTTCAAATAGAGCCGTGCCAGCAGCACATAAGCCTGCCGAAAGTCTTTGTTCACCTCAACGGCGCGTTCCAGCAATTTGACTGCGTCATCGGTTTTGCCGCGCGCTTGCAGCAATTGCGCGTTTTGAAACAGCGCGGCGGCGTCGGTTGGTCGCAATTCGAGCGCGCGTTTGAGCAAAGGTTCGGCCTCGTCTTGAAAACCGTCTTCGCGCAACAGCCAACCCAGCCGCAGGTTCGCCGTGAAATCGCGCGAATTGTTTTCGACTTCCAATCGGAATTCCTGAATCGCCAAATCTCTGTTACCGGTGACCAAATACGACACTCCCAATTGCGTATGAACCGTCGGCAATTTCGGATTGAGTTTCGCGGCCAGCTTTAATTCCTCGACAGCGGCGGCGTGGTTGCGTGTGGCGGCGTTAAGCGTTCCCAAAATCAAATGCCCTTCGGCTTCGGGCAGGTATTTGAAAACCTTCTCAATTAAAACACGGCCTTGATCTATCCGTTCGCTTTGCAAATAGGCCGTGCCCAGAATGTATGCGGCGGCGATGTTTTCCGGCTGCACCTTGTAAACGGCTTCCAGTTCCTTGATTGCTTCCGCCGTTTTGTCCAGTTGGAACAAACAAACGCCGAACAAGTGCCGGGCTTGCCAGTTGTTGGGCTGCGCGGCAACAACCTGTGCCAATTCCCTTCTCGCCG
>CAZRXE010000905.1:0-7446 GCA_964603695.1 uncultured Heliomicrobium sp. | reverse complement strand
GCCGAGGTCAATCACCTGGACGCCTTGCGCGCGCAGCTTGTCCGCCGCCATCACGACTGCCGCCGTGGAAGAAAGGTTCGTTTTTTGAGCGCGAAGGGAAGATTGAAAAGTGTGTGTGAATGTTGTCGTGGAACTCATTGGGTTTTCTTTTGTCTCATTCTTTCAATGACGATTTCGGGAACCAGACCTTCAATCGAACCGCCCAGGTTGAAGACTTCTTTCATCAGACTGGAACTGACATAACTGTTTTCTTCAGACGCCACCAGCAGGACGGTTTCCAGTTCGGGATGCAGCCGGCGATTCATCAGCACCATCGGCAGTTCGTATTCATAATCTTTGATCGAACGCACGCCGCGAATGACTGCGTGCGCCTGTCGCTCGCGCGCGAAGTCCACCAGCAAGCCGCTGAAGGTTTCGATGGAAACTTGCGGGAATTGAGGTTTCAGAACCTCATTCAGGATTTCGATTCGTTCGGGAATGGCGAACAGCGGTTGTTTGCCGGGGTTGACCAGTAAGGCGACGATGACTTCATCGAACAGCCAGCAGGCGCGCGCGATGATGTCCACGTGGCCGTTGGTCAGCGGATCGAAGGTTCCGGGATAAATTGCGCGTCGCGCCAAAGCAGCTTCCTTTCAAACGATGGAGTGAGGTGTTTGGTACGCGGTGGATGGTAACACGTTGAATTGGGAGCGCCAAAAATTCGCGAAAACACGGCGAGCGCAGTCTATGACTTGATGGAAGCATTAAGCCAGTTCAGATAGCTGCTTGATCCTGCTTCGACGGGCAAGGCAATGATTTCCGGCGTTTCGTAAGAATGATTTTCGTGGATGGCAGTTTCGAGCGCCGGGTAAGCTTCGCGCGTGGTTTTGATGAACAACAAGGCTTCAGTCGCTTTTTCGATCTTTCCCTGCCAGCGGTAAACCGAAGTCATCGGCGGCAGGATTTGCACGCAGGCGGCGAGTTCGCGCTCAACCAGTAAAGAGGCCAGGCGTTCGGCATCTTGCGAACTTTCCGTCGTGGTGATGACCAGCAGTGCGTTAGTCATTGGTGGGTTGGGTAAGTTCTTCCGGCACGTCTGTGTCTGCCGGCAAATCATCGCCTTCCTGCGGTTCAAAGAAAGCGTCGTAAAGAGATTGCGCGCGTTCCAGGTCGCTCTTTTTAACCAGCAGCACGGTTTCGGAGTAACCGCCCGGCCACAGTGCGTTCAGGCTTTGGCCTTGAACGATTGCATCAATGCCATTGTTTTGCAGCAACTCCTGAATCATTCCCGCATCGCTCGGTTGGGACAACCGCGCCAGTTCGACCAATTCGACTTCGTTCACTTCGTCCATTTTCATCCTCCTGTTATTTCAGCCGAGCCATTCGCCGCGAAACACCGCGCGCGCTTCGCCGGTTTGCACCACTGTGTTGTCTTCGCGCCATTCGACGAGCAGTTCGCCGGCGGCAGTGTGTATTTTGACTTTGCGTTCGGTCAATTCGTTGAGCATTGCAGCAAGCGCCGCGCCGCAGGAACCCGTACCTGAAGCCAACGTTTCGCCGCAGCCGCGCTCCCAAAACCTGACTTCGATTTCGTTGCGATTCACCACGCGAATGAATTCCACATTCGTTCGATCCGGGAAGGCCGGATGAACTTCCAACGCCGCGCCCAGACTGCGCCAGTCCAGTTCGTGAAAGTCATTGACGAAAATACTGCAATGCGGATTGCCCATCGAAGTCGCAGTGAATTCGACGGTTTGTCCCAGCACATCCAACTGCTGCCGAATGACACGCTCCGACGCTTCGGCCAGCGTGACCGGAATCTCCTCGCTGCGAAATCGTGGCGCGCCCATACCGGTTTCAAACACAAAGCCGTTATTGTTACGTTCGACGGGCTTCAGCGTTTTAACGCCCGCGCCTGTGGCGATGCGAACTTCGGGCTTGTCCCAGTTTTCAACCAAATACAAATACGCGCCGACGCAGCGAGTGCCGTTGCCGGAAATCGGTGTTTCGCCGCCGTCGGCGTTGAACAAACGGACTTCAAAATCGGCGTCGGCAACGGAAGATTTGTCCAGCAGCAATTCCACGCCGTCCGCGCCCGCGCCGAAATGCCGGTTACAGATTCGCCGGGAAAAAGATTCGTAATCCGATGTGACGGCCCGCAGTTCGCTTTCGCGAACAATCAGGAAATCGTTACCGAGAGCTTGGAATTTGTGGAAGTGCATTTTACCGATGGCCGGTTGTCAGTTGTCAGTTGAAATCAGCAACTGACAACTCTCAAATTTCAAAGTGCGTAAACTCTTTGAACTGATGGAAGCGGTCGCGGATTTCCTGTGGCGTCAGGCGGCGCAAGCGGTCACAACTAAATTCTTCGACGTTGTAAGACGCCATCGTCGAACCGTAGATGATCGCACGGCGGACGGTGGCCTCGTCAATTTTGTCGGACTGCGCCAGATAACCCATAAAGCCGCCGGCGAAGCTGTCGCCCGCGCCGGTCGGATCGAAGACGCTTTCCAGCGGATAAGCCGGAATGGCGAAATAACTGTCTTTGGTAAAGAACGCCGCACCGTATTCGCCACGTTTGACCACCAGCATTTTCGGCCCCCAACTGATGATTTTGCGCGCGGCGCGAATCAGATTTGATTCCTGCGCCAGTTCGCGGGCTTCGGCGTCATTGATAATCATGGCGTCAACGACGGCGATGGTTTTCAGCAATTCTTCGCGGGCAATTTCAATCCACAAATTCATGGTGTCCATCGCTACGAACTTGGCATCCACCTGTTCGCGAACTTCGCGTTGCAGCGTCGGTTGAATGTTACCCAGGAATAGAAACGGCGTTTTTTTGGCGGCGTCGGAGAGCTTGGGTTTGAAATCGGCGAAGACGTTGAGCTGCGTGTCCAGCGTTTTGGCCGTGTTCAGATCGAAACCGTATTCGCCGACCCAGCGAAAGGTTTGTCCGCCGGGAATGCGTTCCAGGTTGAAGATGTTGATTTTGCGTTCGTGAAAAACGGCTTCGTCATCGGCGGTGAAATCGTCGCCGATAACGGCGACCACGCCGACTTCGGTGAAGAAAGACGCGGAGACGGAAAAGTGCAGCCCGGAACCGCCCAGGCTGCGTTCGCGCTCGCCGAAAGGTGTTTTGATAGAGTCAATGGCGACAGAGCCAACGACGAGCAATGGAGTGGTATGTGACATCAGTGAGTAATTATCCCTTCTTATTTTTTGCTTGCGCTTCGTCCAGATGTTTTTGCGCTTCGGCTTTCATTTTTTCGTCGGAAGTTTCCTCAATGGTTTTCTTCCAATATTCGATGGCTTTGTCCGTTTCGCCGCTGCGGTTGTAAACCTCGGCGAGCAGGAAATGCACTTCGTCAATCCGCGCGAAGTTCGGATTGGTGTCTATGATTTCCTGCAAGCGGTCGAGAATGGCTTTGTTCGAGCGTTCAAGGCCGGCTTTGTCGTTCTTGTCCGGTTTGCGTTTGTAGTAATAAAACTTGGCTGCATCCAGACTTTTATACGATTGTCTTTCGGCTTCCGGGTCGCGAGGCGCGGTGATCGGGCCGCGTCCGGGACCTTGTGCAAAGGCAACAGCATCGGTTGAACAACCGGCGTTGGAACCAACAAACGCGTTCGCCGCCGCGAACGACGAAGCGAGCAGCAACGAAGCGGCAAAGTGCTTCAAAATTGATTGAGGTTTCATACTTCTTCTTCCCGTTGAAAGTTATGGTTGGCAGAAGCAAAGAACGTCAGGCAACAAACGGACTTGCGGCTACGAGATTTATTCGCCGACATATTTGCCGATGATCGCCGAAAGTTTCCGTTTCGTCGCTGCCGGAATTTCGCCGTGAGTCAGAATGGCGTGTTTGAGCGCCGAGCCGCATTTGCAGTCGCGCGGTGCGGCGGCGAGTTTATTGACCGCGCCGCGAATGATTTTCTGCGCGTTGATCGAATTCTTGTTCAGGTATTCGATGACCATTTCCACTGTCACCGCGTCGTGATCGGGATGCCAGCAATCATAATCGGTGACAAGCGCCATTGTCGCGTAACAAATCTCGGCTTCGCGCGCGAGCTTGGCTTCCTGTAGATTGGTCATGCCGATGACATCCATTCCCCAATTGCGATACAGCCTTGATTCAGCCAGCGTGGAAAACGCGGGGCCTTCCATATTCAGGTACGTCCCACCGCGATGAACTTTCACTCCGACGGCTTCGGTTTCATCGCCGAGCACTTGCCAGACCGCGCCGCAGACCGGGTGCGAAAACGTGATGTGCGCGACGACGCCTTCGCCGAAGAAGGTCGAAACTCGTCCGCGCGTGCGGTCGAAAAATTGATCGGGAATGACTATATCCGTCGGCGCGTATTGTTCTTGCAGCGAACCGACCGCCGACGCCGAAATGATGCGTTCCACGCCGAGCAGCTTCATCGCGTAAATGTTCGCGCGGAAATTTAATTCTGTTGGCGTGATGCGATGGCCGCGTCCGTGCCGCGCCAGAAATGCCACGCGAACCTCGTCCAGCGTGCCGAGAATGAAGTTGTCCGAAGGATTGCCGAAGGGCGTTTCGACGGCGATTTCGCGCACGTCGGTCAAGCCTTCCATTTGGTACAACCCGCTTCCGCCAATGATTCCGATTTGAGCTTTTTCCATAGGTGGTAGGTGACAGGTGACAGGTGACAGGTGACACTAGCTACAACCTGCCACCTGCCACCTCACAATTATTTCTTCTCGTTGGGGTTCAGTCCCTTCATTGATCCGCCCGCGCCGCCGCCCTGGCCCGGCAAACGGCTCGGATCATAGCCGCCGACATTGACCGCGAAATCAGCGGGAAGTTTGACGGCATATTTCAATGTGGCATCTTCCATGGCGCGCTTGACCTTCTTGTCGGCTTCTTCCTGCTCGAACGTGTCTGCTGCGCTCGTACTCAGGTAAATGTGCCGCGTGTGGACTTCTTCGCGCGGTTCGGCGGGCGTCGGACTGACGGAAGGTTGCGGAACCGGAGCATTGGCAGGAACAGGCGGAGCGGCTGCTTTAGCGGCGGCAACCGGATCCACAGTGCGTTTGTCGTCAACCTTGATGAGGTGGAAACCGAATGAGGTTTTGACGACTTGCGGAGTGAACTGTCCTTTTTCCAGAGCGAAAGCGGCTTTCGCAAACTCCGGATCAATCGAACCGCCGCCTTCCATTTTGCCGTCTTTGCTGAACCATGGCAGTTCGCCGCCGTTGTTTTTGGTGTCGTCTTCATTGACTTCTTTGGCAACTGCCGCGAAGTCTTCGCCTTTCTTCAAACGTTCGAGCAGGCCTTCGGCCTTTTGGCGGATTTTTTCGATGTCGGCTTCGGGATGTTCGGCGATGTAGCGTTTCTTTTCTTCAGGCGTGAGTTTGAATTTCTCTTCCAGCTTTTTGCTGTAAGCGTTGGCCAGAGCGTTGGCTTTGGTGGCTTTGAGTTGGAACTTGATGATGGGGTCGTTTTCCAACCCGGCTTTTTGTCCTTTTTCGGCGCGAATTTTCAGCTCCGCCCATTGATCGTGCATGGCTGACTTGTCCTGCTCGCTGGGTTGTTGTTTGGCATTGCGCGTGATGAAGTTGAAATCCTTGTCGAATTCAGCCTGATGCGCCTTGCGATAGGCCTCATTTTCTTCCTTGGAAATGGTCAGGTCGGGATTGCGCTTGGTGAATTCGGATGCCAGTGCCTGAGCAGTGGCAAGCACGACTTGTTGTTTGAAATCCGCGTCCTTGTGCAGTCCTTCGGCTTCGGCGGCCTGAGCCAGACTGAAAGGAGTTTTGAACTGATTGAGGAACTGCTGACGCATTTGCTGATTCGATGCCAACTGGCGCTTGGTCGAATCCGGCAGCGTATCGGCCATCATTGTCAGTTCTGCCGCCGTCACTTCGGCGAATTCGCTTTTGAAAAAGAAGGCGCACGATTGCGTCGCCGTTAAACTTGCGGCAAGCAAAAGTGTCAGGATGAATTTGGTCGGTGCTTTCAAAATAAAATCTCCTTGAATGAAAAACTTGTCAGTTGTTCGTGGTTAATTGTCCGTTGTCAGTTGCTGTTTGAACTGACAACCGACAACTGACTAATGACTGCCGCTGCCTCGCTGTGTCAATTCAATCAGTACGCCGCCCGTGCTGCCCGGATGGACGAACGCGACCAGCGCGCCGCCCGCGCCCCTGCGCGGTTGTTCGTCAATCAAGCGGACGCCGCGCGCTTTCAGATCGGCCAGCTTGGTATTGATGTCTTCGACTTCGACGCAGAGGTGATGAATTCCAGCGCCGCGCTTGGCGATGAATTTGCCGACGGGCGTTTCCTCGCCCGTCGCTTCGAGCAGTTCGATGCGGCTTTCGCCAATGGGCAACATAGCCACGCGCACGCCTTGATCTTCGACGACTTCGATTTCCTTCAACTCCAGCCCTAGTCCGTCGCGCCAAAAGGCCAATGCTTCGTCAATCGAACCGACGGCTACGCCCAAATGTTGAATGGTGTTTCCAGATGAATCAGCCACAGGATGACTCCGATGTGATGCGAACTTTGTTGATGATTTCTTCGACGATGGAGTACGGATCGCGATGTCGCGAAGCGACCGCCAGCGCCAGTTGCCGCAATTCGCCGGGAGCCAGCGCTCCGTTCAAAACGTGCCGCAGCAATCGTTCGCGCAAGAGTTCGATGATGCGGTTTTCAGCGACGCCGGCAAAGCGTTCGAGCGAAGCTTTCTGCTCTTTGCGAAACGCGGCGTAACGTTCAATCGCGTCGGCGAATTGTTCGATGCCTTTGTTTTGCGTGGCGACGGTGCGGATGATCGGCGGATGCCAACGGTCACTACGTTCGGACATTTCCAACAGGGCGATCAGTTCGCGTTCGGTGCGTTCAACGCCGTCGCGCTCGGCTTTGTTGATGACGAAGACATCGCCGATTTCCATGATTCCGGCTTTGATTGCCTGAATGTCGTCGCCCATTCCCGGAACCAGCACGACCACTGAAACATCAGCGGTCTTAACAATGTCCACTTCGTCCTGTCCGACGCCGACGGTTTCGACCAGAGTTCTATCGTAGCCAGCAGCATCCAGAACGGCAACTGCATCCACCGTCGCCCGCGCCAACCCGCCCAGATTTCCCCGCGTGGCCATCGAACGAATGAACACGCCGGGGTCATTGGCCAGCGTTTGCATCCGAATGCGGTCGCCCAAAATCGCCCCGCCCGAAAACGGGCTGGAAGGATCCACCGCGATGATGCCGATGGTTTTGCCCGCCGCGCGATAATGCATCGCCAGCTTGTCCACCAGCGAAGATTTGCCCGCGCCGGGCGCCCCCGTGATTCCGATTGTTACGCCTTTGCCGGTATGCGCAAACAACGCCTTCAGAATCTCGCCGGCGTCCGGCGCGTCGTTTTCGATCTTGGAAATGGTGCGGTCAATAGCACGCAGATCGCGGGAAATGATTCGGTCAACGATTGAAGCAGTCATTGAAAACTATCAGC
>CAZRXE010000904.1:0-3158 GCA_964603695.1 uncultured Heliomicrobium sp. | reverse complement strand
TGAATTGCAGGGAGATTTGCTGGGCGTGGGAGCCGGGGCTTCGACCGCGATTTTTGGGTTGTGCGGCATTGTCGCGGTCTTCAGTTTCAAATATCGGCGCGATCTGCCGCCCAATTTTATTCGCAGGTTGAAGTCCGGCATTCTGCCTTCCATAGCCATTAATCTGCTGATTGGATATTCGTTCGAATTCGTGGATAACTCCGCGCACATTGGCGGATTGCTGACTGGCGCGGCGCTGGCGCTGCTGATTTCTTACATTCCGACGAACAATCAGCGCCGCATTTCGCCCATCGGGCTGGCGGTCGCGGGACTTTGCGTGGTTGTGACGTTCACAAGCTTTGCGTTCGCATATCGGCGGAGCGGGCCGCATTTGGCGCATCGCGTCAGCAACGTGAAGCCCTTGCTTGATAATTTGCTTGTCGCTGACCAGGCGATGGTCAATGTTTTTCGCTCAGCGGGCCAAAACGATGCCTGGAAGCCTTCGCCGCAAGATATTGCGCAATTGACGGCGGCGGCGGCGGCACTGGAAAAAACGGCTGCGCCGGATGCGAAAGCCGATCAGCTTCGTTTGGAGCTTTTGCGTCTGTTGCGAGAGCAGCGGGAAATCATCAGTCGCGAAGGCAAGCAATCGCTGGCCGAACGGCTGGACGCCAACGGAGAAGCCTTTCTGCAATTCCGCCGAAACTACGAAGATTGGGTAAAAACCGAAGGCTCGAAATACGGATTGAGACTTAAGGAAGCTTCGGAGCAAAAAAACGGCTCGAAAGAACAGCCGAAAAAATAATTCATTGGAGAAAATCGAATGGCAATTAAAAAAGTCGGTGTATTGGGTGCGGGGCTGATGGGATCGGGCATCGCGCAAGTGGCCGCCGCGAGCGGCTATGACGTGACCATCGTCGAAGTCAGCGACGAACTGGTCAAAAAAGGCTTGGGCGGCATTGAAAAGTCCCTGGCCAAGTTCGCCGAAAAAGGCACGATCACGGCAGAGCAAAAAGGCGCGACGCTGGCGCGGCTCGGCGGTTCGACCAAACTGGAAGACCTGGCCGATGCTGACATCATCATCGAAGCCATCATCGAAAACCTGCCCATCAAACGCGAGACTTACGCGCAGCTCGACCAACTCTGTAAACCGGAGACGATTTTCGCCTCGAACACTTCGTCGTTGTCGGTGACTGAAATGATGACGGCGACAAGTGCCGAACGGCAGCGGCGTTTTGTCGGCATGCACTTTTTCAATCCCGTGCCGCTGATGAAGCTGGTCGAAGTTATCAAAACCATCCTGACTGATGAGGCCGTTTACGCCGAAACCGTTGCGTTGGCCGAATCTTTCGGCAAAACCGTGGTCAAGGCGGGCGACAAAACAGGTTTCATCGTCAATCGGCTGCTGGTTCCGTTTATGCTCGACGCGATTCGCGTTTATGAAGAAGGGCTGGCTTCGGTCGTAGACATTGATAACGGCATGAAGCTCGGTTGCAACCATCCAATGGGGCCGCTGACGCTGGCGGATTTCGTCGGTTTGGACACGACGTATTATATCGCCAACATCATGTTCGATGATTTCAAGGAAAAGCGATTCGCGCCGCCGCCGCTGCTCAAACGAATGGTGCAAGCAGGGCTTTACGGGCGCAAATCCGGACGTGGGTTTTACGATTACAGCGACCCAAAAAATCCCAGGCCGATGAATCTGGTGTGAGGAACGATTTGAATTCGCAGAACGAAAAAAGAGTTCGAGTTGACCGGCGCGATTACGTCGCGCTGGTCACGCTTGCGGAAAGCGCGCTGAATCGGGTGATGATCGAAGAACTGATTCAAGCGTTCACCGCGCTGCAAAACGATTCCGGCGTTCGCGCGGTTGTTCTGACTGGCTCGGGGGAAGTTTTTTCCGCCGGCGCGAATATTGAAGAAATGACGGCCTGGACGCCGGAACAGGCAAAAGATTTTGCGCGCGCGGGCCAATCGCTGACTGGTTTGATCGAAAACTTGGGCAAGCCCGTAATCGCCGCCGTTAACGGATTGACGGCGGGTGGCGGTTGCGAACTGGCGCTGGCCTGTGCCTGGCGCATTGCTTCTGCGAGGGCAACTTTTGCGCTGCCAGAGGTTTCCGCCGGCTTCCTGCCCGGATTCGGCGGTGCGAGCAGATTGGCGGGAATCATCGGCAAAGCCCGCGCATTCGAAATGATCCTGAGCAGCGAGGCCATTCAATCCGAAGAAGCTTTGCGGATCGGCTTGGTGAATCGTGTGGTGGACAAGCCGGAAGAGTTGCTGACGGTTTGTCTATCGCTGTCTGAACAAATTGGCTGCAATGCGCCGCTGGCCGTCAAATACGCGATTGAGACGATCAACCACGGCGGCAGGCTTTCTTTAGAAGACGGGCTACGGCTGGAATCCGTCTTCTTCGGGTTGTGTTTTGCGACTCAAGATGTGGAGGAAGGAACGAAAGCCTTTTTGGAAAAACGTCCGCCTGTTTTCACCGGGCAGTGAAGCCGGCAGGAAATTTTCCAGATTGTTTCAATACGACCAACCCAAAAGCCTAAAGCTCGCAACAAAGGCGGCGGCAATAAACAATTGATTTTGGAATCATTAAAACCCTGGCCACGTTGTTAAAACCGTTGCCAGTCAGTTGGTCGGTTGTGTAAGATTCCGGCGCTTCAACAGACCGGCATCAAAAGCGTGGCAAGAGAAGCAAGCTGATCTGCCCCAAGACCAGCACCTCACAATTCAAGATCAAATCAACTTGTCATCGCCGAACGGAACGCCGACGCCGGTTTTCCGTCGAGTATAAATTGTTATTCGCCCGGCTTTGAGCATTCGTCAGGATTCACTGCAATCAACAATACTTCACCGAAACAGTCACTATGAAAATTACCTGGTGCGCTGGATTGTTTCTTTTTGTTCGCAGCCTGACTGAGGTACTTGCCGCCGAGAAATGGTCAGTCGTGATAACGAAGCCCGGTTGTCAGTGTTGACCGCAAGTTATCAACGCAGCACTTTCTTTTTGAAAGAACTATTCGGAGGGATTTTTATGGCACTTCACACTTTTCGCCGCCTCGTCAACTTCGTTCTTGTCATTGCAACGCTTTCGCTGTTGTCTACGGCCGCTTTTGCGCAAAACTATCCGATTGGCAGCAGTCATCTCAGCGATATGAAGCCAGGCAGCG
>CAZRXE010000903.1:0-3932 GCA_964603695.1 uncultured Heliomicrobium sp. | reverse complement strand
AAATGGATGAAGCCGTGGATCGAATGCTGGAAGAGTTTCGGCTGTGGTTTGCAAGGCAGACAAAAGAAACCAGCTCGCGCGTTCGCCGCAGAATGACCGGAATTGCGTTGCTGGCCGATACTCCGCCCCGAAAGGATAATGGCTGAAAGCTGAAAGCTGAATGCTGAAAGCTGAATGCTTTGTTGCGGCGGTGGGGAAGCGATCAACCTACGAATCTGCAATCGTCCAGCATGGCTTCGGCCAGCAATTCCATATATTCATTGTGAGTTAAGTCAATAGCGCCGAAATGGCCGATGTGCGGCGTGCGCATTTGGGCGTCCAGCAGCCGGTAATTTCGCGCCCGCAACCGTTCGACCAGCGCCACCAGAGCGATCTGCGAACCGAAGCTGATGCGCGTGAACATGGACTCGCCGAAAAACGCGGCCTTTAGCGACACCCCATACAATCCGGCGACCATTTGGTCTTGTTGCCAGACCTCCAATGAATGGGCGAAGCCGCGTCGGTGTAATTCAATGTAAAGCGCGATCATTTCGTCGCTCAGCCAGACTTCTTCCTGATGAACTTCGCCGTGTCGGGCGCAGGTGCGTATGACTGTGGGAAAGTCGTGATTGATGCGGATTTCGTATTCGGTCTTGCGCAGGCACTGACGCAAACTACGGCGGATGCGAAACCGTTCATCCAGCGGAATAAGGGTTCGTGGTTCGGAAAGAAACCAATCAATTTCGCCGTACTGGCCGCGCGACATTGGGAAATGTCCTTGTTGATAAGCCGTCACCACTTGTTCGGGAGTGATTGCCCGGCGAGAAGCTGCCTTTCTGTATCGCATATTCAAACATTAGCACGCAGCACGAACCGCGGAAAAGATCTAAGGCTGGTCAAACTTGTAAAAAAGCCACGGGAGCAAACCTCCCGTGGCTTTATAGGTTTCGGCTTTACTGGAAGGACTATTCCTCTTCCGCTTCGTAAGCGAATTCATCCGGCAAATCGAACTCGCCTTCGCCGTCGGCTTCGGCGGCGGCGACGAAATCGGGCTCGAGTTCTTCGCTAAAGCCGAGTTCTTCCAGGTCCTCTTCCGGTTCCGGTTCCGGCACTGGACGGGCGCTGGCGGCGGCGACCATCTGTTCGATGTAGCTTTGTGTCTCGTCCATTTCCTCCGCCGTCATATCCTTCATCGTCGGATCGTTGGCGACGCGAACGCGGCGATAGAATTCCATGCCGGTTCCCGCTGGGATCAGCCGACCCATAATGACGTTTTCTTTCAAGCCGCGCAGATAATCCACGCGACCGGAAATCGCCGCTTCGGTCAACACGCGGGTCGTTTCCTGGAACGAAGCCGCAGAGATGAAGGATTCGGTCGAAAGCGAGGCTTTGGTGATGCCCAGCAACAGCGGTTCAGCCGTTGCCGGTTCGCCTTCTTCGGCTTCGACGCGGGCATTTTCGTCCTGGAAGCGGAAACGATCCACCTGTTCTTCGAGCAGGAATTCCGTGTCGCCGACGTCTTTGATGCGCACCCAGCGCAGCATTTGGCGCACGATCACTTCGATGTGCTTATCGTTGATATGCACACCTTGCAGGCGGTAGACCTCCTGGATGGCGTTGACCAGGTAACGTTGCAGTTCTTCCATTCCGCGCACGGCCAGAATGTCGTGCGGGTTGAGCGGGCCGTCCATCAGCGGTTCTCCGGCGCGCACGCGGTCGCCTTCCTGAACGTTGATGTGCGTTCCGCGTGGAATCGAGTATTCGCGCTCTTCGCCGTTGTCGCCGATGACGATGATTTTTTGCGAGCCTTTGGTGACATTGCCGAATTTGACTGCGCCGTCAATTTCGCTCATCACCGCCGTTTCGCGTGGCTTGCGAGCTTCAAAAAGTTCAACGACGCGCGGCAAACCGCCGACGATGTCTTTTTGACGGGTGACTTCGCGCGGAATCTTCGCGATCACGTCGCCCGGCTCGACTTCGGCGTCTTTCATCACCATCAGGTTGGCGCGAATCGGCATTGGATACGCCTTGATGACCTTGCCGGCTTCGTTTTTGATTTCGATGCGCGGCTGGCGTTTTTCATCCGGCGAATCCATGACCACTGAACGCGTCAAGCCGGTTACTTCGTCGGTTTCTTCGTGAACCGTGACGCCTTCGATCAGGTCGCGCCAGGACACGGTTCCGCCGACTTCCGTCAGGATGGCGAAGGTGTAAGGATCCCATTCGGCGATCTTTTGACCTTCTTCGCAGCGGTCGCCGTCCTTGATGAGAATGAACGTGCCGTAACCAATCGGGTACCGTTCGACTTCGCGGCCACGGTCATCCACGATCAACAAGCTGCCGTTGCGATTCATCGCCACGATCTTGCCTTCGCGACTAACGACTGTGTTCAGGTCAGCGTACTTGATCGTGCCGGCGACGCGGGCTTCGTGCGAAGACTGTTCGCTGACCTTCGACGCCGTACCGCCGATGTGGAAGGTGCGCATCGTCAACTGCGTGCCGGGTTCGCCGATGGATTGCGCGGCAATGACGCCCACCGCTTCGCCGACATCCACGACCTGGCCGGTAGCCAGATTGCGTCCGTAGCAACGAATGCAGCAGCCGCGACGCGATTCGCAGGTCAGCACCGAACGAATGCGAACGCGCTGAATGCCCGCGTTTTGAACTTCGGTGGCGATGTCTTCAGTGATTTCGGTGTTGATCGCGGCCAACACCTGACCGGTAATCGGGTCTCGAACATCTTCAAGCGCCACGCGACCGATGATGCGTTCGCGCAGGCCTTCGATGATGTCCGAACCTTCGGTGATCGGCTCGGCCCAAATGCCTTTGACCGTGCCGCAATCCAGATCGGCAATAATCACGTCCTGCGCCACGTCCACCAAGCGGCGTGTCAGATAGCCTGAGTCCGCAGTCTTGAGCGCCGTGTCGGCCAGACCTTTGCGTGCGCCGTGAGTCGAGATGAAGTACTGCAACACATTCAAGCCTTCACGGAAGTTGGCACGAATCGGCGTTTCGATGATTTCGCCCGAAGGCTTGGCCATCAGACCGCGCATACCCGCAAGCTGACGAATCTGCTGTTGATTACCGCGCGCGCCGGAGTCGGCCATAATCAGGATCGGGTTCAATTCGCGCGATTCTTTTTCGCGACGACCCATTTCCTTGAACATTTCGTCGGCCACGCGCTCTGTCACTTCAGACCAGATGGCCACGACTTTGTTCTGGCGTTCGCCGTTGGTGATGACGCCTTCCTTGTACTGCTCTTCGACCTTGATGACTTCGCTTTCGGCGTCGGCCAGCAGTTTGGCTTTGCTGGGCGGCGTGACCATATCGTCAATGCCGATGGAAATTCCCGCGCGGGTGGCGAACAGAAAGCCGACTTCCTTGACACGGTCGAGCATCTGCACCGTCGAAGAGTGACCCAGGCGCAAGAAGCAGTAATTGACCATGCTGGTCAAGCCTTTCTTCTTGAGCGTGCCGTTGATGTACGGCATTTCCGTCGGCAAACGGTCGTTCAAAATCACGCGGCCCACCGTCGTGTTGATCGTGCGATCAACGTCGTGCGGCGTGGCTTTGATAATGTCCTGGCTGTCACGCTCGTGTTCCAGATCAATCAGCTTGCCTTTGTAGCGCAAGCGAATGCGCGTTTGCGTGGTGACTTCCTTCGCGTCCAGTGCAATCAGCACTTCGTCCAGGCTGGAAAACGCGCGGCCTTCGCCTTTTGCGCCGTCCACGGCCAAAGTCATGTAGTAACAACCCAGTACGATGTCCTGCGACGGAACTGCAATCGGCTGACCGGAAGCGGGCGAGAGGATGTTGTTTGACGCCAGCATCAAGACCTGGGCTTCGATCTGGGCTTCGGGCGAAAGCGGCACGTGAACCGCCATCTGGTCGCCGTCGAAGTCCGCGTTGAACGCGGTGCAGGTCAGGGGATGCAGTTTGATGGCCTTGCCTTC
>CAZRXE010000902.1:0-1503 GCA_964603695.1 uncultured Heliomicrobium sp. | reverse complement strand
ATGCTGATTTTTCGGCGGGTCAGACTCATTGAATCTTCGGTGATTTTTCTGAAGTTAAAATTGTTTGCGTGCCGCCGGTTTTCGCCATAGCAGCAAACCCAGCAGGCTGAGGCCAACAATCAGCAACAAACCGAGCATGCCCAACATTCGATCCAGCCATTTGATGCCCGTCCATTGCAGGTAATGAACTTTGTACAGCAGGTCTATGCGATCCGTGTCCCGGCCCGTTTGCTGCAAACTCAGCCGGTTCCAGTTCAGCGCCACGCGCACATTGGTCGTCGTTGTCGCCGTCGTGCCTTCCACGCCGGCAACCTGCCCGTAACGTTGCGGATTGGCGGAAAACGCATCCTGCAACAAAGTTTTGATTTCCTGTTCGCCTGGTTTCGCTCTGGCCGTCATCGTCGCCGGATCCAGGTGCTGCCAGCCTTGCGCTGTGCGAACAAGCAAATGCGTTCCCAAAATGGTTTTCAGACACCGAAATTCCAACCACGATGGATCGGGCGTCAAAGCCATCTTTTCGCTGCCCATTGGATAGGTTTTCGGTTGCAGCAATTCGTAAGCGCCTTCGTATCCCGGCTTCACAAAAAAGATGAATCCGGTGACGGCCCATCCAAACAGCGGCAACAACATCACCAATCCAATTATTCGATGCAGCTTGCGAGTTTTCATCAGCGTCTTCTGCCTGTTCCTTTTCGTTTGGTTTAACGCGCTGACACGCTGGCCGTTGTCGGCGGTTTCAGAGCTTCGGTGAACGTGACAATTTCACGCGTGGCCAATCGCATCCCCACAATCACCGCCAGATGTTTATTGGCGGCAACCACAGGGTAAGCGACGCCTTCCTGTGCGACACTTCGGCTCAGCAAACCTTTTTGCGGATCGAGCACGCCCCAAAAGCTGATGGTCTTGTCCGTTGCTTCGTCCCAGGAAACGAATACCTGACCGTTTGGCAAAGAGATGGTGTGCGTGTGTTTGCCAAGTTTCTGTTGCGGATCAAGCGATTGGCGTGGCGCAAAGCTTTCGCCTTTGTTTGTCGAAGTTGCGTAATACAACCCCGGACGCGGGCCATCACCCAAAAACCAGACCGCAGTCAAATTTCCCGCCGCATCGAAACTGAAACTCGGCCCGGCCACAGGGCAGCCCGCAATGTCCCATTTGTCTTCGCTGGCGAGCGTGGTGGTGAACGTTTTGCCGCCATCCGATGAACGCGCAAGAACAATGTCGCGGTACATCGGGCCGGAGCGCGGCACTGTGCGATATGAAAGATAAAGCCGGCCCGCCGCGTCCACTTGCAGATTCGTGCGGCAGCATTCACACACATCCGACAGCACACGATGATCCGGCGCAAAGGTTCGGCCTCGATCCGTGGAAGTCGTCAACCAGATTTCCGCGCCGCGATCCGCTTTGGTTTTGGCGCGCTCGTCAATCCAGGCAACGTAAATCCTGCCGGTGCGATCCACCGTCAGCGATTGAAAGGCGTGCCCAGTCGGCGCGCCGCCCGCATCA
>CAZRXE010000901.1:0-5132 GCA_964603695.1 uncultured Heliomicrobium sp. | reverse complement strand
AGGCCTAAGCCACTCATTGGCGGTCGTAGTGTTTTGACAAGGCTGTCCGGCGGTTATTGCGCCGCTTTCTTTTGCGCTTCGGCGTCTTCAATAACGACTTCGACGCGGCGGTTTTGTTGACGACCGGCTGCCGTGTCATTGGTCGCAATGGGTTTGCTCTTGCCGAAACCCTGCACGGCTTTGATTTTCTCCTGCTTGACGCCGGCTTGGGTCAAATAGCTGCTGACGGCTTCGGCGCGGTCTTGCGAGAGTTTGTTGTTCAGTTGATCGGAGCCGACCGAATCCGTGTGGCCTTCGATTTCCAACAACAACGTGCCGGGATAGGCCAGCAGGATGCCGGCCAGTTTGCTCAGCTTTTCGCGCGCGGCGGGTTTCAGCGTGGCTCTGCCGGTGTCGAACAGCACGTCGCCCAAATTGACGATGAAACCGCGCGTTTCGCGCTTGGTGTCCAGAATTTCAGAGAGCGAGACATAAAGCTTTTGATACGCGGCGTCGCGTTCGCGTTTGGCTTCTTCGGCCATCTTCTGAGCCTTTTCAGTTTCGGCGCGGGCGGCGGCGCGGTCGGCTTCGGCGCGGCGGGCGGCGTCTTCGGCAATGCGGCGCTCGTTCTCGGCTTTCATTCGCTCGGCTTCGACTTTGGCGCGTTCGGATTCGGCCTGTCGCGCGGCGGCTTCGCGGCGGGCGCGTTCTTCGGCGGCGGAGCGCTCGGCTTTTTCAGCTTCCAGGCGAGCGTTTTCGGCTTGAGCTTTGGCACGTTCGGCTTCGGCTTTGGCGCGCTCGGCTTCCATGCGCGTGCGTTCGGCGTCAGCGACGGCTTTTTCGGCTTCGGCCTTGGCTTCGGCCAAACGGCGCAAACGCTCCTGCCGCTCGTTTTCGATGCGGGCTTGCTCTTCGCGCTCAGTGGCCAGATCGCGCGCGACTTGCGCCAGACGCATCACGTCGCGCGCCAGACCGCTGAACTTCGTTTCGTCTTTCAGATTGCGCGGCCAGATTTGTTCCAGCGTATTCAGCTTGCCCTCGGCCTGTTTCCATTCTTCGGCGGCGAATTCTTTTGCGCCCGCCTTTCGGGCGATGTCCAGCGAACGGCGCGCGCCCAGAATCAAACGCGGCGTCGAATAATCCGCTTTGAGCGAATCGTTGTCGTTGGTTTCAAAAAGATTGCCGCGGTCGCCGCGATATTCCGCTTGCACGGTTTGCACGCCGGCGGTCGCGTTTTTCGGCAGCGTGGTTTCGGCGACGGCTTTCGGCGAAGGAAATTTGACGGCGCTGTGCGGTTCGGCGGTGATCAGAATGCCGAAGGTTTGCGCAGACGTTCTGGCTTCGAGTTCGGCGGTGTAACCGCTCGGCAATTCAATCAGATTGTCCGCCTGACCTTCCGGCGTGATGGCCCACACAACGTAGGTCGTATAAAACACGCCGTAGGTTTGCGGGTTGTCCAGGTTTTCAACCTTCAGTTTGATGCGTGCGTCGTTCTTTTTGTATTCGACATCGGCCTTGCCCAGCACGCGCGGCGCGAGCGAAGTGCCGGTGATGTTGACCGTGGTCTTTTTGTTTTCAACATAGCGGACGGCGAGCGTCGCGCGTTTCGGAAGCGGTTCCTGGGTGCTCTGGGCCTGGACAGCGACAGCCAACAACATTGCCGCAGCCACTGAGAAAAACAATTTCTTCATAACCTGTCTCCTGTTGCCGTTGGAAAGTCGGGGGAGTCTCCAACTTTCCGGGTTGTTTATTGATTTTGGTCTTGAAGCATCTTTGGTAAATCAAGAAAGCTCTGTTGCTCTCAGCCCTCGCTGCCGCGTACTGCGTGCGGCCAGCTTCATCAGCGACTGCGAGCGGGAAAGCAGCGTCACCAGCGCGCTACGCGTCGCCGGATGAAACGTCAATCGGCGCAGCATAGCGCAAACGCGCAGACGCCAGCCGAATTGCGCCTGATGAATCCGTTCAAACTGCCGGATGATGTTTTCGGGATTACGCTCGCCGGCGGCAAAAGCCTGAGTGACGACGCCGGCGGCGAGTTCTCCACTGGTGAGCGCCAACAGCATGCCGCTGCCGGTGAAAGGATCAATGAAGGCGGCGGCGTCACCGATGGTCAGCACGCCAGGCATCGTTCGCCGCCGTCCATAAGTGATAGGCCCCGCGCCCAACCATTCTCCGTCAATGACGGCGGTTTGCAGCCGCTCGCGCGCCGCAGGGTTCGTGCGCAGCGTCAGATCGAGCAAACGCTGGCGGTCACCTTTGGCTTCGCGCAGCGTGGCCTCGGTGGTCAGCAGGCATAAATTCAGCCGGTCGCCTTCAACTTCCGTCAAACCGGCATACCCATCGCGAAAGAAAAACAGTTCGCCCAAATCGCCCAGCCCTTCCACGCCGCGCAGATGGACTTTGCAGCCGAAGATGCGCGAATCCGCCAGAAGCGACGCCGGCTGCTGAAGCTGATGAGAAAACACGCCGTTTCGCCCGGAAGCGTCAATCAGCAGCGAAGCGCCGAATTCTTCAACGGTTGCGCCGTCAGCCTTGCCTTCGATAAACGTCAGATCCTTTTCGCGGCGCAATCGCGGCGAGACGTGAAAGCCTTCGCGCACTTCGACTCCGACTTCGCGCGCACGGCTGAGCAGCACCGAATCCATCGCCGCGCGCGTCAGACTGATACCGTGCGAATCCCCGTCGGCGATCCATTCCAAAGGCAGATTGACGCCGCGTCCGTCGGGAGCAAACAGCGTAAACCGGCGGATGATCTTCGCGCCGGCATCGAACATTTGCCGGCGCACACCCAGCCGGTCAAAGACATTCAAGCCTTCCGGCGTCAGGAATTCGCCGCACAGTTTTTCGCGAGGAAAGCGGCTTTTTTCGAGCAGCAGCACACGCCGCCCGACGAGCGCCAATTCAATGGCGGCGGTTGATCCGGCGGGGCCGGCTCCGATAATGACAGCGTCGTAATTCATGGAATTGCAAAAACAGAACTCACAGCAAAATTTCTTTTGCACCTAAACCGCGCGCGATTTCCTCTGCGCGTTCGGCCAACGGCGGTGGCATTTTGACGGCCACCAAATATCCTTCGCCGGCAGGTTGAGGGATTTCCGGCAGTTTCAGTCGGGAAACGTTTTTCCGCCGCGCGGAAGCGACCACCGCACCAGCCATCGTTCCAATCAAGCCTCCGATCATCACACAAGCTAGCGCGTGGTTGAACAGTCCGACGGCCATCGGCATGGCGAAAAGTCCCAGCGCGTAAGAAGACAATCCGAGCAACAGCGCGAATGAACCGCCGAGCAACGCGCCGCTGATTGCGCCGCGTGTGACCGGCGAGAGCGCGGGTTCGTTCCTGGTTTTGTAACGCGCGCGTCGCAATTGATCGTCAATTTCCACGCGAACGGTAGTCGCGTCTTCCGTGTCCACGCCGATGGCAGTCAACCGCTCCAACAACTCATCGGCGCGCTCTTCCTGTTCATAAAGCGCGACCAACCAGATGTACTCCCGATTTTCGCTGTATCGGCTACTGGCCTGTTCGATCATGTGTTTTCGCCTCATCAGGCGTGTTTGATTGTGCTTAGGGGGATTTCAGTGCCAAAATTCCGCACCGCAAAGCTACTGCGAAGCGTACATGCTGTCAACCAAAGAACCTGGTAAAGACAAGCTTTCACTCGCGGCGCAATACAGAGCAGTTTCGGCGGTGTGAAAAAACGAGGTTTCGCAGCTTACTTAGGAGACGCAATGAGAAAAGTTTTTAGTTCGATGTTGATTTTCTGTCTGATGACCAGCGTGGCGTTGGCGCAATCCGGCGCTCCGCCAACTAAAACACAAGCGGTCACGGCCACGGCCAAAACGACGATCACGGCCCCGGCGGCGGATGAGCTGATAGGTCTGTTGCCCGCTTCGGACATCATCGCCACGGTTGATGTCGGGCGACTGTTCAATGAATTGCTGCCGCGCTTGGCCAACTTGCAAGCCGGCGGTCTGGAAAAGATGGCCAAAGAACTGACCGACTTCACGCAAAAGACCGGCATTGATCCGTCCAAAGTTCGTAACGCCGTACTCGGTTTCAGCCTGGAAGGAACACAGGGCAAAGGCATCATTCTGGTTTCCGGACTCGACCTGAGTACGTCACAGATCGAAGCGGCAATGAAACAGTTCAAGACTGAATTCAAAACCGCCGATTACAAAGGCAAGACGGTTTTCAACATTGTTTCAAAAGTCAAAGCGCCGGAAGCCGGCCCCCTGTCGGTCAAAACGGATGAAACCGCGCTGGCCGCGCTTGGCAGCCAACGATTCGCATTCGGCGATCTGAGCGCGGTCAAAAACGTCATAGACATCAGCAGCGGAGCGGCCAAAGGCGGCATCTCGCCGGCGATGGCCGGCGCGCTCAATGAAACCAAGGCGTCGGCGCTACTGCGTTTCGCGCTGAACGTCCCGGAAAACTTGAAACAGGAAGCCGCCGGTCAGGGCGACCTGTTCAAATCGGTTTCGACGATCAAGATGATTTTGGGAACCTTCGATGTGGCCACGGATTTCAGTCTCTCGCTTGATGCGCTGATGCGCACCACTTCGCAGAAAGATGCGACTGAATTGGAAGACAGCTTAAAAGGTCTGGTCTCGCTGGTGAAAGGTTTGTTCGGCGGCAACAGCGGCGATCCGAAAATGGATGTGATTGGTCAGGTGTTGGACCAAGTCAAAATCGGTTCCAACACCAACGACGTTTCGCTTTCCATCACGCTGCCTCGCGGGTTGCTGGATCAGTTGGTCAAGAAACCCGCTCCTGCCGAAAAGAAGTAATAAATGCCGGGACAGTAAAAAAAAAGGGCTGGGCGATTCGATGAATCGCCCAGCCCTTTTGCTTTTCAGGATTGCCAGAGTGCTTAACGCTGTTGCGCGTCGGCTTTGGCAAAGAAATTGTCAATCCGATCCTGATAGATTTTGATTTTGCCTTCCGCCTCATAGCGTTTGCGCAGTTCCTTGATAAAGGCTTCGTAAGCGGTGTTTTGCCGTTCGATGATGATGTTCTGACGAACGCTTTCGCGCTCCGCCGCCAATTTGGACAAATCGGCCTCGGTGCGTTTGGCGGCGGCGAAAATCAGATAGGACGCGCCAACCTTGACAGGCGTTTTGTTGACCTCGCCTTCTTTCAAATTGAACATCATTGC
>CAZRXE010000900.1:0-11820 GCA_964603695.1 uncultured Heliomicrobium sp. | reverse complement strand
GTGTCTGCGGTCACCAGGGTGAGGAAGGTGACCGCAATTTATCAGGCGCTGACAGGCAATCCCACGACTGTCAGCGCCTATTTCTTTTTGCGGTTCATTTCAACGAAACATCGCCTGCCCGGCGAATGTCATAGGCAAACGCGACGAAGCTTTGCAGGTAAGCGACCGTTGCCATCGCCAGCGCGGCATAAATCAGCAGCGGCAGGCGCGCGCTTTCCGTCAGCCAGACTGTTGCGGCAATCACCGCCGTCATCAGCGCCGCCATCCACCAGCGGTAAATCACTCGAAACCACAGCGCGAAGCAGGCGATGAAACCTAACACCGCAACGAGCGTTCCCAAGCCGTGCGGCCAGCCCAGCAGCAAGGCCAGCGAGAAGTAATAACTGACGACAATGCCGCGCACGAATTTTTGCAGCGTGAAATAGTGTTCGTAAAAGAAAGGAAAGAACGCCGCCAGCGTGGCCGCCGCCAGCCATTCATTTCTTTCGCCGAAAGGAACTGCCAGCGCGCGGCACAGCCAGAAATGCCAGCTTAAGAGCAACCAGATCGGCATCGAATTGCGAAGCCATTTGGCCAAGCGTGACGGCGGGATCAAGGCCAAATCAGCCATCAGGTAAAAGTAATAGATCAACGGCGGCGCGACGATTCCCAGCCATGTTTCACTCAGCGTGTGGCGATTGGAAGCCACCAGCAACGTGACGAACATTGCCGCCAGCGGTCCCCATTCGTAACTGCGAATATTGGAAGGCGGCTGGCGATACCATTTTTCATAAGTCTCATGCACGCGCAGCGAAGGCGTCAGCGAACGGTTGATGCGTTCAGCCAGGTCGCGCATCAATTCTTGATGAAACTCTTTGTCTTCACGGCGGGCAATGCGGTCGGCTTCGGAAAGCTGAATCGGTTCGTGATAGCGAACGATGATCTTGGCTGGTTTGGGCAACAGTTTCCATTTCGGCCAGGCGCGAAACGCGCCGCCGATGGTGACCGGAACGATTGGCGCGCCGGTTTCAATCGCCAACCGCGCCACGCCCGTGCGCAATTCGCCCATCGGCCCGGCCTCCGAACGCTGGCCTTCCGGAAAAATGCCCAACACCTCGCCGCCTTTCAATACAAGCAAGGCTTGCTGAAACGCCGCTTCGCCCTTGCCTTTGCGAATGTCCACCGGAAACGCGCCCAGCGTTCGGATCAACCAACCTAATAGCGGAACTTTGAACAGCGCGTCCCAGGCCATAAACCGCATCAGTCGCGGAATCGGCAGCCAGACCAAAACAGGGTCTAGGTAGGACGGATGATTGCCGGCCAGAATCGCCGCGCCGCTTGGCGGAACGTTTTCCAGACCGTGGTATTCCACCGCGAAAAAGACGCGGAACAATTTGTGCGCAATGAACTTGAGGATCGAAAGCAGCATAATCGTCAAAGCCGTTTTGTGTCGTGGAATTTTAACTGCCGGGTGAGCCGCGATCTTAGCACGGTCGGGCAACGGAGTAAGCTGGAAGCCAATGTTTCCCGGCAAATTGTTTCTCAGTTGACAATCTCTTGGGAAGCAGGTATGCTGCGTAGCGAAATGGCGAAGAAAGTGAAAATCACACCGAGCGTGGCCGAGCAGGCGCTGATTCGTTTGATGCGGGTCGGCGACAGACTGTGGCGGGAATCGGACGAGCGATTCGGCCAATGGGGGCTGACGGACAATCATTACAACGTGCTGCGCATTTTGAACGGCGCATCCGAACCGATGCCGCAGGTGGAAATCGGACGCAAGATGCTTTCGTCACGCGCCAATGTGACCAAGCTGATTGATTCGCTGGAAGAACGAAAATTCGTCCGGCGGCTGGCTTGCGGTGACCGGCGCGTCAAATTGATCGAACTGACCGACGAAGGCCTGAGGTTCATCGAAGATACATTGCCGGAAGTCATCGGCAAGGCGAACGAAACCATGAAACCGCTTTCGCGGGATGAGCAAAAAACACTGTTCACGCTGCTCGGCAAACTGCTGGAGGAATAGCTTTTTTTGTCATAATTGTTAATCAAGAAACAATTTAATAGTAAACAGACTGAAAGGAGAGAGAATGTTTCGCAAGCTTTTGGCAACGAGTGATGATGTTCTTCCATTAGTGCTGCGCCTGACGCTGGGCATTGTGATGTTTCCGCACGGCGCACAGAAAATGTTGGGCTGGTTCGGCGGCGGCGGTTTCAGCGCAACGATGCAGGGAATGACCGGAATGGGATTGCCTTCGGTGATTGTGTTTCTGGTCATCATCGCTGAGTTTTTAGGCTCGCTGGGTTTAATTGCCGGATTTCTGACGCGCCTGAGCGCCCTCGGAATCCTATCGGTGATGCTGGGCGCGGTGGCTACTGTTCACGTCAAGTTTGGCTTTTTCATGAACTGGGCAGGCAAACAACCTGACGAAGGGTTTGAATACCATTTGCTGGCCATAGGCATTGCCATTGCGTTGCTGATTCGCGGCGGCGGGAAGCTATCGGTGGACCGCGCGCTGCAAGGCGACCGGCGGTAAATCGAAATCAGTTTTGAAGTGAATCCAAAAGGAGGGTTGTGATGCAAGTTATCAAAGCGAAAGATCGGTTTCATCTGGAAAGCGACTGGCTATCGGCGTACTGGCTGTTCAGTTTTGATCGGTACTATGATCCGAACAATCTGAATTTCGGCCCGTTGCGCGTTTTCAATCACGACACCATCGCGGGCGGAGGCGGCTTTCCGACGCATCCGCATCGCGAAATGGAAATCGTGACTTACGTGCTGGATGGCGAATTGGCGCATAAAGACAGCACGGGCGGGCGCGGCATCATTCATGCCAGTGAGGTGCAGCGAATGACCGCCGGCACTGGCATAGCGCATTCGGAACTGAACGCTTCGGAAACAACGCCGGTCAAATTGCTGCAAATGTGGGTGCTGCCCGAACGTGGCGGATTGACGCCGTCTTACGAACAAAAGCAGTTCACCACCGAACAGCGAACAGGCCGATTGCTGCCGATTGCCACGGGCGGCGATTCCGCAGAGGCGGTGAGGATTCATCAGGACGTGACCTTTTACGTTTCGCGGCTGCGCGCGGGCGACCAAGTCGCGCATGAATTGAAGCCCGGACGCCTGGCCTTCTTATACGTGATTGAAGGCAGCGTTACGCTCAACAGCGAAACGCTGAGTGCGGGCGACCAGGCGCGCATTGCGGAAAGCGGCGCGCGGACGCTGTCGGCTTCCGCGATGAGCGAAATCATTCTGATTGATCTGCCAACGGGCAGAGCGTTCAGCGAATAATCAAACCAACAGGAGGAACCTTATGGACACACTCGAAATCATCAAACATCGCATTTCGACCAACAAATTCGACACCAGCCGGACGCTGTCCGAAATCGAGATCAAGGAACTGGTTGGTTACGCGACCGAAGCGCCATCGGCTTACAATATTCAGAATTGGCGCTTCGTCGCCGTCACCGAACCCGAAGCCAAAGAGCGGTTGAAAGCCGTCGCTTACGGCCAGCAGAAAGTGGTGGACGCCGCAGTGACCTTCATCGTACTGGGTGATTTGCGTGGTTACGAGCGGCTGGCAGAGATTTTAAAACCGGCAGTGGATTCGGGAATGATGCCGCAGGGAGTAGCAGATGGTTGGGTAAATCAGACACTTTCCCTGTACGGCAACAACGAACAATTCGCCCGCGATGAAGCGATTCGCTCTGCTGCTTTCGCCGCCATGACGCTGATGATCGCTGCGGAAGCCAAGGGGCTGTCCACCGGGCCAATGATCGGCTTCGACGCGGAAGGCGTAAAGCGCGAATTCAACATTTCGGATCGGTACGTGCCGGTAATGTTGCTGACGATGGGTTACGCCGCACCGGGCAATTGGCCGCGCAAACCGCGCCTGGGCGCGGATGAAGTGCTGGCCTTCAACAAAGGCCGTGAGTTTTGAGCAGATTATCCCATTCCCTTTATCACTTGATGCTGACGCTAACGGTGTTGGCGGTTTGCCCATCCACCGTTAGCGTCACATCCATCTCGCCACGGCCCATCAAGTTGCGCGGCAACCGCACGTTGACTTGATCCAATCCGACGAAGCTGCCTTGAGCGCCCGCGAACGTGACTTCGGCGGGCGTTCCGCCAATAGTCACCGTCACCGCCGACAGCCCACTGCGAAAACGAAAGCCGCTGCCGAACAAAACCAGAAAGACCTGGTCGCCTTCCGGCCCCAAATCAATCGGCAAAGGGACGAAGCGGTTTTGCGCGGAGTCGAATTGCGCGACGGCTTCGGTGCTGCGCGTGCCGTTGGCGCGAAGGCGTTCGACCACGGCGGCGGCCACACCGCTGCCGCTGGCATTGGCAGTGAAAACGCCCGGCGCAACCGGATTGATTTGCACAGTGCCGCGCGACACCGCGCCGTTCCAACTGATGATCGTCACCGTTGCGTTACCGGTAACTGTTCCAGACGGAACAAGGTAATTGACCTGCGTTGGCGAAACGAAAAACAACGGCGCGGGGCGTTCCGTGCCGGCGCTGTCGCGAACACTGACTTGCGTGCCGGCCAGTTTTGTCGGCAAAGGCGTCAGGGCGTTCACCAGCGTCAGCACGGCCAGTTCAGCGCCAAAGGCGGCGTTGATTGATTCAGCGGCCAGTGGCACACCCGAACGAAAAGTGGCGGCGGAAACATTGGCCAGCGCATTGGCGGGCGCGTTCGGATTGGCGAGGCGATAAATCGTGCCGCTCAGATCAACCAGGTAAAGTTCGCCGAGTTCGTCTTCGCCGAACGAAGCGATGTTGTAAGGCGTGTCGAGCAGCAACCGCGCCGGGCCGTTTTCCAGCAGGAAGATTTCGCCTGTGCAGTAATCGCCGAAGACGTAAGCTCCAGCGGGCAAGGTCTGGCGCTTGCCGCGATAAACGTAACCTCCGGTCACCGAACAGCGCCCGCCGCTGTGCTGGTATTCGTGGATGGGCGGAGTGAAGCTCTGTTGCGCGCAGGAAGCCGGGCCGAGATTGGTGCAGCGCGTTCCTTCCAGCACGCGCCAACCGTAGTTTTTGCCTGGTTCGATCAAGTCAATTTCCTCTACCACGCCTTGCCCGACATCACCTGCATAAAGCTGGCCTGTTTCGCGGTCGAACGACCAGCGCCACGGATTGCGCAATCCGAAAGCATAGATTTCATCGCGTCCTGGCGTGGCACCGAAAAACGGATTCGACGGCGGCGAGGAATACGGCACGGCACCGTTCGGCGTGTCAACGTCAATGCGCAGAAACTTGCCCAGCAGTTCTTCGATGTTCTGCGCGCGATTGCCCGGATCATTTGCCGAACCGCCGTCGCCCGTGCCGATGTACAAAAAACCGTCCTTGCCGAAATCCATCATCCCGCCGTTGTGATTGGAAAAGGGCTGCGGAAAGGTGAGCAACACTTTTTCGTCCACGTCGGCGATGTTGGCGTTGCCGAGGGAAAGGCGAAATTCCGAAATAACCGTCGCTCCATCCGGTCTGCGCGTGTAGTTCACGTAAAATCGCCGATTGCTTTTGAACTGCGGATGAAAGGCCAAACCGAGCAAGCCGCGTTCATCGCCCTGCGTAGTGGAGGTCATGACTTTCGCCGTCAAATCAAGAAAAGGCGCGGGCGACGGCTCGGAAGCTCCCGGCGTCAACAGGCGGATCAGCCCAGCGCGTTCGAGTACGAACAGCCGACTGCTCCCGTCGCGCGCGCTGGTGATGAACAGCGGACGGCTCAACCCGCTGACCAGCGGTTGCAACTGAATCGTCGTTTGCGCCGAGACAGGCGGATTCATTAACTGAACGCGATAAACAAACCAACCCGCGCCGCCGGCCAGCAGCGCGAGCCACAACACACGAAACGCAAAATTGTGCATACATCCTCCTTCGGATTGGTTTCCGGCGATTGGAATTGAATTGTAAATCAGCTTTTGAGGGATGTACGGCCAGTGGAGGTTACAGGATTTCCCGCCCCTCGCCAACGCGCCGCGTGATGCGTTGGCGGTCGAAATATTCCAACAGCGGAATAGCATATTTGCGCGAAATGCCCGTCAAATCCTTGAACGCGCCGACTTCCAGCCGCGCTCCGTGCGCGGCTTTATGTTGTTGCAGCAAGGCGCGCGCGCTTTCGATGGCGCTGCGGTGAAAGACCAGGTCTGCGACTTTGACGAGTTCGCCGCTGTTGACCAGCATTTGCGCAAAGCGCGTGGCGCGCGCGGCGTCAATGCCGAATTGCGAACCGGCCTGGGCAATGGCTTCTTCCAGCGAAATCGGCTGCAACGCGGCGCGCGCGAAAACTTCGGCCAGATGATCTTTGGCCGCCTGCTCTTCGGCGGACAGCGCCACGCGATGCGTGGCCAGCCGCAGCAAATCTTTTTCGGCAATGACTTCGTTGCGTTCGGACAGTTGGGCCAACACCGCGCGAAAGATTTCCGGCGGCAATTGACTGAAGATTTTTTCGCGCAACTCTTCGCGCGGCATGCCGGATTCGAGCGGAGCGCGGCTATGAAAGGCTTTCAGCAAGGCGCGCGTTTGTTTGGCCAGTTCATCGAATTGCGTCCGCGCCAGCAACAACAGCGGATTGGCCGTCACCGCCGCCAGCCGCCGCGATTTGGTCAGGCTGTCCGCCGCGCGTTTGATCGCCTCATCGGGCAAGCCGCTGCGGGCGGCCAGCGCGGCGAAACTCATTCCCTGCTCGCCCGCCATTTCCACCAGCAAAGCAATTTGTTCCACCTCATCGGCGGCGACCAGTTTTTCCAACTGCGCGGCTGCTTGCGTGCCTTCGCGAACGCGGTGTTTGCGCGGCAATGAATCCACAATGACGCCGCCGCCAATCGTCACCATCGGCGAATAGCTGCGCACGATGAAATGATCTTTCGGCAGCGCCAACACAGGCGATTCCAATCGCAACTGCGCAAAGCAATTCGCGCCCGGCGCAAGCTCGCTTTGACCGAGCAACACCACGCGCGCCAACGCTTCCGCCGTGCCGATGTGCAGCCGCACGCGCGAGCGCGTGCGAAGCGAACGCGGCGCGGATTTCAACAAGTGCAGCTTCACGTCCAACATCGAAGCCGCCGTCAATCGTCCGGCGGGTGCCAGCGCCTGCCCGCGCGCGACTTCATCCAGTTCAATGCCTTGCAAATTGACGGCAGTGCGTTCGCCCGCTTTGGCCTCCTGCGTGGCGTGGCCGTGGACTTGAAGGCCGCGCACGCGCGCACGGCGCTGATTTGAAGGCAGCAATTCCAATTCGTCACCGAGCGCGATGCGCCCGGCCACCAGCGTTCCGGTGACGACCGTGCCGAAGCCTTTGATGGTGAAGACGCGATCCACCGGTAACCGCGCAACGGCGCGTTCATCGCGGGCTTCGACTTTTTTGGCCAATGCGGCAAGCGCCTTTTTCAATTCGTCAATGCCTTCGCCGGTGCGCGAACTGACGCGCAAAATCGGCGCGGATTCCAGGAAGGAGCCGGCGACGTAATCAGCCACGTCGGCTTCGACCAATTCGGCGAACTCCGCGTCCACCATGTCTGTTTTGGTCAGGACGATCAATCCGGCTTTGATTTCCAGCAAGCGGCAAATGTCGAAATGTTCGCGCGTTTGCGGCATCACGCCTTCATCGGCGGCGACGGTCAACATCACCAAATCCATGCCGTGCGCGCCGGCCAGCATGTTTTTGACGAAACGTTCGTGCCCCGGCACGTCCACGAATCCGAAATGCACATCGCCGACGGTCAAATCGGCAAAGCCTATGTCAATGGTGATGCCGCGCTCTTTTTCCTCTTTCAAACGGTCGGCATCCACGCCCGTCAGTGCGCGAACCAGCGAAGTCTTGCCGTGGTCTATGTGGCCGGCGGTGCCGACAATGATTCGTTTCATACAAATTGTTCGGATTGCGAATTGTGAATTGCGGATTGCGGATTCATGGAGTCGCAGTTTACAGCACGGGTTTGAAAACCAGAATTTGCCGACCGATAAAATCCGCAATCCGCAATCCACAATCCACAATCCGCAATTTACCGGCTTGCTCATCGCCGCCGCTTTGTAAACAATGGCCTGACTTTCCTGGCGGATGACAAACAGAACGCCGCATTTTTCACGACGGATCAAAGTACGACAAACACCCATGCAAGAAATCCTGATCGGCACAGTCAAAGGCCCCGGCGAAAACCCGCACGAATTCACTTTCATCACCTGCGACAACGTGCAAACGCGCGTAGGCGAATTCGTTTATTACGAAGCAGGCGACGGCAAGAGCCAGTTCAAAATCGTCGGCACCATCACCGAACGGCATCTGGTGCGAAATCTGCCGGACAGCTTTTTGGCCGACCCGAACACGCCGCCCTCGCTGGTGGCGAGTTTGATCGGTTTGGACAGCGACGTGGCGGAGATTTATGAAATCGTTGTTGAAACCATCGGCTATTTCAGCGACGTGATGGGCGATTTCATCAATCCGCGCATTCCGCCAACGCCCGGACAACAGGTCTTTCTGGCCTCGAACGAAATGCTGTCGCAGATGCTTTCGTCGCGGCAAAAAGGCGAACGTGGCGGCGCGCACATCGGTTCGCTGCTGACGCGACAGCCCGGCGCAGTTCCCATTGTGTTGTCGGTCAAAGACATTGTCTCGACGCACCTGGCGATTCTGGCTTCGACCGGCGCGGGCAAGTCCTACGCGGCGGGCGTGCTGGTTGAAGAACTCCTGATGCCCTACAACCGCGCGGCGGTCTTGATCGTGGATCCGCACGGCGAATATTCAACGCTGCAAACCATCAACGCGCATCCGGCGTTTAGAGAAGATGGTAAGGAAGGCGGCTACCAACCGGAAATCAAAATCTTCCCGCATAACAAAGTGAAAGTCCGCATTTCGACGCTGACCGAAGCAGACATCACTTACCTGCTGCCGGAAATGACCGAAAAGATGCGGACGTTTTTAAGCCAGGCGTACAAGGCGTTGATTAACACCAAAGGCAAAGGCGAGCGCGGGATGTGGGGCTTTCAGGATTTGCTGGATGAAGTCATGCAACAAAAATACGGCGACGAAAAAAGCGGCGGCGGCAACGTCAGCACGATTGACGGCCTGGAATGGCGGTTGCGCCGTCGTTTTGAACAAAGCCAGACTTTTTCCGATCACGAACACATTCCGTTGCAGGATTTGTTTCGCCCCGGCCAATGCACTGTGTTGCAGCTTTCCGACATTGAAGAAACCGAACAGCAGGTGATCGTCGGCGCCCTGTTGCGCCGCATCAACAAAGCGCGCGTGGCCACTGTGCGCGGCAATGCGTTTGAAAACGACGAATACTTTTTGCCGTATCCGGTCTTCGTCCTGCTGGAAGAATCGCACCGTTACGCGCCCGCCGGACAGCAAGTGGTTTCGACCAACATCCTGAAAACCATCCTCTCCGAAGGCCGCAAATTCGGCGTCGGCATCGGCATGATTACGCAGCGTCCGGGCAAGCTCGACCAGGACGTGCTTTCGCAATGCATGACCCAATTCATCATGCGCATCGTCAACCCGATAGATCAGCAAACCATCGCGTCATCGGTGGAAGGCGCGGGACGGCGTCTGCTTGATGAACTGCCTGCCTTAACCAAAGGCCAGGTCATCGTCAGCGGCGTGGCGGTCAATACGCCTGTGCTGTGCGCCGTGCGTTCGCGCATCACCAAACACGGCGGCGAAACCATTGACGCCCCCGCCGAATGGCAACAGTACTTCACCGGCGCAAGAACGCAGCAACGCGAACGCGCCCAAGCGCCGATGGTCAAGCCGCAACCAAAAAGCACGAAGGTTAATGGCTGGGATGTATGAAGTCGGGGTATCCTTCTGGCGAAGGTGAACAATGAAAGCAGAAGAATTGGTTGATGCGGGAAAGGCTGCTTGGCGAATATGAAATTGCTGCTTGATGAATGAATCCCGCTTGATATGATTGCAAGGCAATCAATGAACGGAGGTAATAATATGGCGGTCAATGTTTTAGGCGAAGCTTTCGCCTTGGCAAAAGAGAAAGACGATATTGAAGTAGATGACAATCTGACAGCCGGTCAAGCCGATGAAGAAGTCGGCTTCAAATATGCAATCACCAGTTACGGTGCGGATTATGATGTTGAAGGGCTGGTTCAGCGACTAAGAAGAAAGGATGTTGTTGTTCCTCCTTTCCAACGAAATTATGTGTGGAACCTAGTTGATGCCTCACGCTTCGTTGAATCACTTCTTTTGGGACTTCCAGTGCCCGGCATCTTTCTTTCCAAAGATGACAAACAAAGATTGCTTGTCATAGACGGTCAGCAGCGACTCAAAAGCCTTGAATATTTCTACGAAGGTTTTTTCGGAGAAATAGAAAAGGAGACTGAAGAAGACAAGGGGCAGAATGGCAGTCGGCGGCAAGGCAGGCGGGAGTTCGCGCTCAGCCTGGATGAAAAATCACCGTTCAATGGCCAGACTTATAGGTCATTAAGCGCCGAAAACAAACGCCATCTCGACAATTCGATCATTCACGCGACAGTAGTTAAACAAGAAGAGCCGTCCAACGATCAAAGCAGTATTTACTTGATTTTTGAACGCTTGAATCGCGGTGGCAGAGTATTGCAACCGCAAGAAATTCGCGCCTGCATTTATCCGGGCGGATTCAACACACTGCTTCAGGAACTAAATCAAAATGAATGTTGGCGGGAGATTTTCGGCAAGAAACATTCAAGAATGAAAGACCAGGAACTAATACTCCGCTTTCTTGCGCTCTACCATGAAAGTGATCGGTATGAGCCGCCTATGAAAGAATTTTTGAATAAGTATATGTCTGTCAATCGGGACTTCGCCTTGCAATCTGAAGAGGGTTTGAAAAGAACGTTTACTCGAACAATTGGCTTTGCCAAGAGAGTCTTCGGTGAGCGTGTCTTCAAATTGGAAAGAGCACTAAACGCCGCCGTTTTCGACGCGGTAATGGTCGGGCTGGCGAAGCGTCTGGCGCAAGGAGACATTACTGATGAGCCTGCTGCTAAAAATGCTTATCAGTCCCTCATTTCAGACGAAAACTTTTTGAGTAAATGCCGCCGCGCGACGGCCAATGAAGAAAACGTCAGAGATCGCATTCGGTTTGCGAATGAGGCGTTCACGAATCTCACTTAACGCTCGGCCTTGCCATGCCAAATCTTGAAATCACCCGCCATAAACATCGGCTTGATGCCCTTTTCAACCGAGTTTCCACTCTTTCGCAAGACCCTGAACTGATGGCGCATTGGGCGCGATATTTATGTATCCTCGCTTCGGGCTTTCTCGAAGAATCGGTGAGAATTCTTTTGAGTGAGTACGTCCAGAAAAAAGCGAATGCAACGGTTTCACGCTATGTCAATGCGCAACTCGACGGCTTCCAAAATCCCAAAGCGGGCAAGATTCTTGAACTTCTCAGAGGGTTTGATCCTCTTTGGGCAGAGTCTGTGGAACAGTTTATGGGCGATGAAAGAAAAGACGCAGTAGACAGCATTGTAAACAACAGACATCAAATCGCTCATGGTCGAAGCGTCGGCATTTCTTACGTCACCATCAAAAAGTATTACGAAAAGGCCGTCGAAGTCGTGGACTTTATCGAACGAACGCTGCAATAGGCAGCAAGTGGACATACGTTTTGTCAAATCGGACTCTCAAACTTACTCTTGAATACGACGGCACGCGCTACAGCGGCTGGCAGGAACAAACCAACGCGCGCACCATCGCCGGAGAATTGCATCAGGCCGCCGAGGATTTCTTTGGCCGCGCGATTGAACTTGGCGGCTCTGGGCGGACGGATGCAGGCGTTCACGCTATCGCTCAAGTCGCGCATCTGAAGTTTCCGCGTTGGGGCGCAAGTCCCGCGCACTTG
>CAZRXE010000899.1:0-5086 GCA_964603695.1 uncultured Heliomicrobium sp. | reverse complement strand
GCAGCCGGACAGCGCGATGATGAAAAGCCGTTATGGCAACAACGAAAACGGCAACGTCTTTGAAGGCCCGGAAATTTTAGGCGGCACAGCCGGGCGACCGGATTTGACCTGGCGCGGCGCTGATCCGGCTTCTTACCGTCCGATTTACCAGCTTGAAACCAACAAGGAAGCCAATGATTACAGCGGCTTGATCGAATTCATCAACGTGCTAAACAACACGCCTTCCGCCGAACTGCCCGCGAAGCTCGAACCGATAGCCGATGTCGAACAGTTGTTGACCTGGCTTGCGATCAATCATCTGTTCGTCAATCTGGATTCTTACGTCAACGACGCGGGCGAGTATTACCTTTACGACCGCAGCCGCGACGGCAAATTCACCTATGTGCAGTGGGATCACAACGAATCCTTCGGAACCACGGGCGACGGCACGCCGCGCATTGCCGATCCGTTTGCATTTGACGTGTTCTGGCTGCCAGGCAACGGTGTGGGCACGCAAAACCAACGCCCGCTGGCGCAAAAGCTGTGGGCGGTTCCCGAATACAGGCGGTTGTATTTGCGAATCTTCGCCAAATTGCTGCGCGAAGGATTCAACCCGACGACCTTCGCTCCGCGCGTGACGCAACTGGCCAATCTGATCCGCGAACACGTTTACGCAGACCCCAACAAAGTCACGACCAACGCACAGTTCGACACCTCGCTCGACAACCAGACGACCAGCGGCGGCGGAGTGGGCGGCGGCTTGCCGATTTTCGGAATCAATCAATTCGTGCGCGAACGATACAACTACTTGAAAACCTTCTTGGCCGGACAAGCGCAAGCCTCCGACGTGCGGATGAATGAAATCGTCGCCGTCAACAACGGCGCGTTCAAAGACGGAGCGGGCGACGCCGATCCGTGGGTGGAAGTTCACAATCTGGGGCCTGGCCCCGTGACCCTCAACAATTTTTACCTGACCGACGATCAAGCCAATCCCACAAAATGGCAATTGCCCGCGAAAACATTGGCCGACGGCGAATACCTGATTTTGTGGCTGGACGGCGAAACCAACGAAGGCGACACGCACGCCAATTTCCGTCCGGCGGCGGCGGGCGGAAAACTGTTTTTGTATTCCGGCCAAACCACGCTCGATAACGTCACTTATCCGGCCTTGCCCGCCGGTCAGGCTTATGCGCGCTTGGGAAGTTACGGCAGCAACTGGGCAACGACCTTTCAGCCGACGCCGGTCGTTGCCAATCCGGCAGCCGGCAGCAGTTCCAATCAACCGCCGACCACCGGCAGCGGCTTGCTGCTCATCAATGAAATCATGGCCGACAACGACGAGGTCTATCCGGACCCGGACGAAGCCGGAGCGTTCAACGACTGGTTTGAAGTCTTCAATCCCGGCACGACCGCCGTCAATATGAGCGGGATGTACATCACGGACAGTTTGTCGAATCCGACCAAATGGAAAGTGCCTGAAGGCGTCACGATTCCGGCGCGCGGTTATCTGGTGTTCATCGCCGACGATGAAACCGCGCAAGGCAAGCTGCACACGAACTTCAATCTAAGCGAGCAAGGTGAAGTGCTGGCCATTTTCCAAAGCGACGGCAAAACGCTTGTGGACTCTTACAGCTTCGGTTTGCAACAGGAAGATATTTCCATTGGGCGCAACACGGACGGCGACGGCGCTTGGACGATTTTCAAACCGGCCACGCCGGGCAAAGCGAACACTGCGGCTTACGTTAATTGGGTGACCAACGCGGCCAGCTTTTTGCGCGCGCCGGTTGCGCCCGGAGCCATCGTCAGCGCCTTCGGCACGAATCTGGCGAACGGCACGGTCATCGCCAACACGACGCCGCTACCGACGACTCTGGGCGGACTGACCATTACCGTCACCGACGACAGAAACGTTGCGCGTGATGCCCCGCTGTTTTTCGTTTCCGCCGGACAGGCGAACTTTCAGATTCCCGAACAAACCGCCACCGGACGCGCCAGAATTCAGGCGCGACGCGCAGACGGCACGGTCATCATCAGTGGCGATTTGGCGGTCGAACGCGCCGCGCCCGGCTTGTTTACGGCCAACGCCAGTGGGCAGGGCGTGGCGTCGGCGGTCGCACTGCGCATCAGCGCAAACGGCGCGCAAACATACTTTCCCGTTTCCCGTTACGACGCGGCGCAACAAACCAACGTCCCAGTGCCGATCAGTCTGGGCGCGGAAACCGATCAAGTTTATTTGATCCTTTACGGCACAGGTGTTCGTGGCGAAACGATGCTGACAGACATCAGCGCCGAAGTCGGCAATCAGAAAGTCCCTGTGATTTTCGCCGGCACGCAAGGAGATTTCGTCGGCCTGGATCAAGTCAATCTTGGCCCGCTGCCGCGAAACTTGATCGGGAAAGGCGTGGTCAATGTGGAACTGAAAGTGAACAACCGCGACGCCAACCGCATCACCGTGACCATTCAATAAACGCCAAAGCAGGGCAACCTGCCGAGGTTGCCCTGCTTGCTCCAAGACGTTTTCAGAGAAAACCGGGCAATCTCGGCAGGTTGCCCTAATCTTACCCAAAAAAAGTATTGAGGCGATATTTAGGCATCCTCATCGTACCGCTGCTGTTTGCCGTCGTGCTCGCGCCGTTTGACGTGCCGTTCACGCTGGAAAGCGTGGCCAAAATTTTGCCCGTCCGGCAGTGGGTTTTGCTCAAAGCGACAAACGGCACGCTGGCCGTCACGCTTTACGACCATCGCACAGGCTTGGCAAGCAACCAGGAAGGTTATCAATTCGACCGCGGCGATATGGTGCAACTGCGCTTTCAGGAAGGCTGGAAAACCGGCAGCAGCGTTCGCGCGGGCGAAATCGTCGCGACCATCGCTTCCAACCGGCTCGGCGAACAGTTGATGCAGTTGAAAAATCAATTGGCCATTGAACAAGCCAATCTGGGCGTGGTTTCCTCCGGCCAGAAACCGGAGGTCATCAAACAAGTGGAAGAGCAAATCAGCCTGGCCAAAGCCGATCTGGAGTTACGCCAAAAAGCTTTTGATCGCGCGCGGCAACTTCACAAAGAAGGCCTGATGCCGTTGATGTCACTGGATCAAGCCGAAAATGCTTACAACGAATCGCTGGCGCGGTTGCGTGTCGCCGAAAAGTCTTTAATGGTGCAGGCCACCGGCGAAAAGCAGGAACTGGTTTCGCTGGCGTCTTCCAAAATCGCTTCGCTGCAAAAGGAAATCGCCTTTCTGGAAAACAAACAAAACAAATACACGCTGGCCACGCCATTCAGCGGGCAGGTGCGGTTTGAAACCACCCTGGAAGGCGACCGCTTGCTGGTCGAAGACGTTTCGGAAGTGGTGCTGCAAATCCCTGTGCGTTTGCGCGACAGCGGCCACATAAGCGCCGGACAACAAATGGAATTTCAATTGGTAGACAATCAAATCACCTTCACCGCTGTGATTCTGGAAGTCGGCAACCGCGTGGAAATCCTGAATCGCGAACAGGCCGTGATGGTCAAAGCCGTCGCTTCAAACGCGGGCAAAACTTTGCCGCTGGGCATGCCGATTCGCTGTCGCATTCTTTGCGGCAATGTGCGCGTGGCCGAATTTCTGAAACGCTCCGTTCGCTGGCAGTGACCCCCTTCTCAAATGCTGCGCTACGAATACAAATATTTCGTCTCTTACGATCTGCTGGATCATCTGCGCGCTGTACTCAGCCCGTTTCTGGCGCTGGACGATTACGCCGCGCAGCAAGGCGGCCAGTACACAGTGCGCAGCATTTATTTCGACACACCGGATTGGGAGTGTTACGCGCTGAAAATGGCCGGCGTTAAACAACGCAACAAAGTCCGCTTGCGCGGTTACAACAGCGGCAATGCCGACAGTCAGGTGTTTTTTGAAGTCAAAAAGAAAGTCGGCGAACCGCTGCACAAACATCGCGCGTCGTTGTCTTACGCCGAAGCGCAACAAGTCCTGCTGGGCAAATCGCCGGAGGAAGTGGTCTTGAGCACGAACAAAGATGCCGAAGCCATCGCCGAAGCGCAGCGATTTTTGTATCACGTTCACGCGCGGCGAATGCGCCCCGTGCTGACGGTGATTTACGACCGCGAGCCTTATCACGTGCCGGCCTTCGACAAGGAAAACGATCTGCGCATCACCTTCGACAAACATCTGCGCTCAATGGCCTGGCCCGCGCTCGACGAACTGTTTGAAGAAAAACAGGCGCGGCCCGTCAAACCGCAACATTTCATTTTGGAAGTTAAATTCAATCGTTATTTGCCGACCTGGACCAGAGCCATTCTTTGTTCGCTGGGACTGACGCGCGGTTCGGCATCGAAATACGCGCTGTGCGTGCAAGCGCATCCTGAACTGACCAACGGCAGCCGCAGGTTTCTGTAACCCTTATTCGCGATGGAAGAATTTCTACAACTGGATATTTTCCGCCCGTCCATTTTCGATTTCGCGGCGAATCTGTTCGTGGCCTTGGGCTGCGGGCTGTTCATTGCGATGGTTTACCGGTTCACCTATCGCGGCGCGAGTTATTCGGCGTCGTTCGTCAATGCGCTGGTGCTGCTCAGTTTGATTACGGCAGTGGTGATTTTGGTGATCGGCAACAATCTGGCGCGAGCGTTCGGATTGGTCGGCGCAATGTCCATCATTCGCTTCCGCACAGCGGTGCGGGACGTGCAGGACATTGTGTTTATCTTTTTCGCGCTGACCATCGGAATGGCCGCCGGCGTGGGACTGAATTCTGTAGCCATTATCGGCACGCTTTTCATTTGCCTGACGATCATCTTGCTGAATTCGGTCGGCTTCGGTCGCGCGGTGCGGCTCAAACATCTGTTGCAGATTTCCTATAACGGTTCGGCTGAGGAGGAAGCGGCGCTGCAAAAAGTGCTGCGAAAATACGCGCGCCGCATTCAGTTGATGAACATGCGCAATCTGCCCGGCAAAACGGACGTGGACGCCGTCTATCACCTGTCGCTGCGCAACGCTAAAAAGCATTCCGAGTTCGTCCGCGAACTGCGCGAATTGAAGTTCATCTCCGGCGTCAATCTGTTTTTTGAAGAAGAAAATGCCGGCCCCTCCGGCGGAGAATGATTGACCGAAAACAGGAGAG
>CAZRXE010000898.1:0-4831 GCA_964603695.1 uncultured Heliomicrobium sp. | reverse complement strand
CTTCAATCACGCTGTCCGAGTCTTTGTTGATGGGCGCGGGTGGCGAAGCCCGCGTCTACGCTTTGCGGGAATCGTTTTCGCTGGCGGCCAAACTCTATCACCAGCCGACCGAACAGAAAGCGCGCAAGCTGGCGGCGATGCTCGCCAATCCGCCGCACGATTCGATGAAAAGCTCCGGCCACACGTCCATTGCCTGGCCCGTGGATTTACTACTGCCGGCGCAACCCGCGCGGCGCGACGCCGATTTCGCCGTGGGATTTTTGATGCCGCGCATTCATCGGATGAAACCTGTGTTTGAGTTCTACCATCCGCGCACGCGGCGACAGAACAATCCGTTGTTCAATTACCTCTACCTGCATCGCGCCGCGTGCAATCTGGCGACGGCTGTGCGGTCGCTACACGAACGCGGCTATGTCATCGGCGATGTTAACGAATCGAACATACTGGTGGCCGAAACCGCGCTGGTGACGCTGGTGGACACGGATTCCTTTCAAGTGCGCGACCGGCAAACCGGCGAAGTGTATCGCTGCGCGGTCGGCAAACCCGAATTCACGCCCCCCGAATTGCAGGGAAAATACTTTGCCGAATTTGACCGCGAACCGACGCACGATTTGTTCGGATTGGCCGTGTTGTTGTTTCAATTGCTGATGGAAGGCACGCATCCGTTCGCGGGTTTATTCACCGGGCGCGGAGACCCTCCGCCGGTC
The DNA here is from genome assembly GCA_964603695.1 of uncultured Heliomicrobium sp. Taxonomy (GTDB): domain Bacteria; phylum Acidobacteriota; class Blastocatellia; order RBC074; family RBC074; genus RBC074. Next base: position 4,124 of record CAZRXE010000898.1, on the reverse strand, counting down.
GAAACGCGCATCTCCTCCGGCCACTTTCCGCACGGGCTGAGCGGGTTGAGTGGTTTCGTTCGGCGCGTGCCTTATCGGCCCATGCCCGCCGCGCCGCCTTTTGAAATTCTCTCGCCGCAATTGCAGGAATTGTTCATACGCTGTTTCGACGAAGGCCATTCCAATCCGCAGGCGCGTCCCGATGCGCAAACCTGGATCGAAGCCTTGAAAGCGTCGGAAGATTCCTTGCTGACTTGTTCGGCCAATGCCCAGCACCGTTACGGCGCGCATTTGCCGGACTGCCCCTGGTGCGGGCGCGCCAAACAATTGGGCGGACGCGACCCTTTTCCTTCTAAAAAAGATGTTGAACAGCGGCGGCATCTTGCGCCTGCGCCCAAAAAGCCTAAGCCGCAGCCGGTCATCAAACCCGCGCCCGTGATTGTGCAATTGCCCGTGACTTACACACCGACGACTTACACGCCGCTGCCGTCTTCTGGAGGTGGCACGGTTGGGTGGGGTTGGATTGGCAGAATGGTCTGGATTTGTTTGATGTTATCGGGAGTATTCTCAAACCTGATTCGCAGCGGTTGTGATTCCGCTCCCGATCCCGCTTCTCGTGTTTCGCGGCGATTATCGTCGGTTGCTCCAAGAGCCGACTCTTCGCCGGTTGCGACTTTGTCCGGGCATACCGAAGCCGTGCAAGCCGTCAGTTTTTCGCCGGAGGGCAAGCTGCTTGCCGGCAGCAGTAGCGATAAGACCATCAGAATCTGGAGTGTCGGCGATCAAAGAATCTTCAAAACCCTGAAAGGGCATACTTTCAATGTCTTGTCACTGGCCTTTGCGCCGAAACCTTCTCCCCAGGGATTCGATCTGGCCAGCGGCGGTTTCGATAAGTGGGCGACGCTGTGGAAAGCGGGATCGTCGGAAATGAAAATACTGCGCCCGCAGGACGGCAGCGCGATTACTTCCCTCGCCTTTTCCAACGACGGACGATTGCTGGCGACAGGCAGTCTTAATTCCGGCGTTCGGTTGTGGAATCTTGAAAACAACACGCTGCTGCACGAATTCAACAATCACCGGCTGGGAATTTTGGCTGTGGCGTTTTCGCTCGACGGCAAAAGGCTGGCTGCCGGCAGCAGCAACGGATTGATTACCTTTTACGACGCGCAAACCGGCGAAATCGCGGAAACGCTGGTGGCTGATTCCAGGGTGTTGGAGTCTTTAGAGGCCGGTTTGAGCGAAACCCCGCAATTGAGCGCGATGGCGTTTTCGCCGGATTTGAGCCTTGTTGCCGTGGGTGGTTACGACAGCAGGCTTCAGATTTGGGACACCAAAAGCGGTTCGCTGAAACTGCGGCTGGGCAGGCAACAAGGCACGACCTTCTCTCTGGCTTTCTGGAGAAATGGTTCGGCGTTGGCCAGCGGACACAACAACGGCAAGATCATTTTGTGGAATCCGGTCACCGGACTGGGAATGCAGGAGATTGTTGGCGGCGATGAAACGGTCAATGCCGTTGCCATTTCGCCGGGCGGCGACCTCATTGCCGGCGGCGGCTCGGATCGTGTGGTCAGACTTTGGAAAGTTATCGTCAAGATTCCGACCGCGACGTTTTCAACCTTGCAAGATGATCCGCCACCGCCTCGCTTGCGTTAATGATTTGCTGTCCGGCGATTTCCGTCCGCACTGATCGAATTTTTTTTCCAGCCGAGGGTGCGTTGGATGATACGTCGGACAATATTTTCCCGCTTTTATCTATAGAGGCCGGCGACACCGATTCTAACAACATCGAATTTCAAGGGAAGGCAAAAGGATGAGCAATCACGTTTACCAGGCGGTCAAAAGAAGTTTTTGGGGAACTTTGTTGATGGGGGCGCTGAGTTTGTCTGCGCAGGCGCAGACCGGCGCAGCATCTGCGACCACGGAACGCGAAATCCTGTATCCCGTCCGCGTCACGAATGATCGCGGTTTGCCGATCAACGGATTGAAAGCGGAGCATTTCAAACTTTCCAGCGAGAAAAAGCCTCTAGAAATCACCTCTTTCAGCGACCAGGACGAACCAGCCAGCATTGTCATTATGGCGGACACGTCGGGATCAATGGCCGTGGGCAGCGACCGCAACAACAGGCTTCAACTGGCGCTGCGCGGCTTGCAAAGATTTCTGCAAGACAGCAACGAAGCAAATGAATACTCCATTTTGAGTTTCAGCACGGAGAGCAGTCTGGCGCTGGATTGGACGCGAGATGGCAATGCAGTCGTCAAGGCGATGTCCCGGTTGGCCTTGCAATCGGCCAAAGGACAAACGGCTTTTTACGATGCCTGCCGTCAAGGCCTGGCGTTGGCGCAGCGCGGGTCGCATCGTCGAAAGATTATTCTCCTGCTCAGCGACGGCGGAGACACCGCTTCAAAGGACGGACGATTCAACAAATTGAAACAACAGGTGCGCGCCGGCGAAGTCGTTTTTTACGTCGTGAACATTGTTTCGCTGGAAGCCGGCCCGGGAAGCGCCGATGCTCAGAACAACACCGAAGACCTGACCAAATTGACCGGCGGTCAGGTTTTCTTTCCGCTCCGACCCGTGGACGTGGATGCCAGTTTTGAACTGCTGGCCAGACTGCTGCGGAATCAATATGTGATTGGATTCAAAACGACCGCCGCCGATGACAAGTGGCACGAGGTCAAAGTTGAAATCAAGCTCCCCCCAAACGCGCCGCGCGAGTTGAAATTTCCAGTGGTCAAGCATCGTGGGGGCTACCAGGGTAATTCCGACCGCGTGGCGCGGATACCCTGAGAAGTTGCGTCGTTCAGCCAGGGGTTGCCGTCAGAAGTCAGCCGCTGAAAGGTTTTGGCCGGGTGCCGGTGAAAAGCCGCGAACAGTGCCGCAAAGCATTGTTCGCGGCTTGGTGTTTTCAAAGGGAATGCATCAGAAGATCACCACCATCGCGCCGGACGGAATCCGGTCGAAGACCTTGCGAATGTCATAAAGGTGCATCACCACGCAGCCCCACGAAAGATGGCGCGGCCCGTCGTTCGGCCATTCGCGCGCCCAGCCGTGAAAGCCTATGCCCCCGCCGAGCCGAGTGTTTTCCAGCGTCGCTTTGCGCTGCTGCCAATTGGCGGCAATCGCGCTTTCCTGTTGCGCGGAAATCAATCCTTCAGCCCGCGCGCGCGCTGCGTCGTAACGGTTCGGATAATTCACCTTGATCCAATGCCCGCCGTAAAACTCGCCATACGCGCCGTCGAATTTGCCGCGATGTTTGTTGAGCACAAAGTACATTCCCTTCGGCGTTTTGTTGTCGCCCTGCACGCGCTTTTGGCCTTTGCCCTGTCCCAGACTGATGTCGTATTCGCCGCGCAGCTCGCCGCGTTCGTAAAGCCTCATCTTGTAACTCGCCTGATCCACCAGCACCAGCACGGCTTCCTGTTGCGGGACGAACAGCCGCCGGTGCGCGGCGATAAAGCCGGACGGTTCGGCGTAATGTTCGCGCACCCAGCGCAAGTCCCTGCCGTTGGACGAAGGCCAATAAGTCGGCGCGAGCGATTCATCCCAACGCAATTCCAAATGCAGATGCGCCCCGAAGGTCTTGTCCGGATCCTGGCCGATGGCGGCAATTGGTTGCCGCCGTTTGACCGTTTCGCCGCGTCTGACCTGCATGCTTTGCAAATGCGCGTAAAGCGACCGAATCCGGCGTTGCTCGTGGTTTTCGTAAAAGACGTGTTCGATGACGACGACGTTTCCCCACGGCTGCCCGCACTGTTCGGCAAAGACCACGCGGCCATTGGCCACGGCAAAAACCGGCTGGCCCAAGTCCGTGTTGCCGCCGCCATTGCCATTCCAGTCTTCGGCGGGATGAATGCCCAGACTGTATTGCTCGCCGAATTTCGTGGCGATGTACCAGCCGTTGTGCGTCTTGCCGGTGGCTTGGTCGGTGTACGCGCCTTTGCCGCCGGCGTCGCCGAAGGGAAAATCGAATCCATCGGCGGGTGTCGTGTCGGTTTGGAGAAAATCGTCAAAAGCATTGCCATTGGATTTTGCCTGACTGGATTGCACTCGTGACTGAGAGGTTGAAGAAGAGACTTTGCTTGATTGGCAGCCGACAGATTGAAAGATTGCAACCAACAACAATGTGAGGTGGATGAATTTCATG
>CAZRXE010000897.1:0-6598 GCA_964603695.1 uncultured Heliomicrobium sp. | reverse complement strand
GCTGTGGTTTGGTGCGTTCGTAAATGTGGTCGTGGCCGGAAAACACCGCCCGCACGCCGTAGCGAGTGAAGAGCGGTTCGAGCGTTCTTCGCAGACCCGTAGAAGAACCATGTGTGTCGGCGGAAGAGTAAATCGGATGATGGAAGACTGCGATTTTCCATTTGGCGGTGGATTCGCGCAGCGCGGCTTCCACCCAGGCGGCTTGATTCCGCGTGAAGTCAGTGGAATCCAGCATGAAAAATTCCGCCAGCCCGTCGCCTTTTTTGAGGCTGTAATAGCATTGGCCGCCCATATTAAATTGAGGGTATTGGCATTGATCCTGCCGTCCGTCGCGCACGTCGTGGTTGCCCAGCACGGCGTAAAAGTTCACGCGCTCTTTCAAAAGCCCCGCAAAGGGCTGCTCGAATTTTTTGACCAGATGCCGTCCGCCGCCGTCCGGGTAAATGTTGTCTCCGGCGGCGATGACGAAATCGAGCGCCGAGGCCAGATGCGCTTGATGCATTTGGTTGGCAATTCCCGAACAAGCATTGTCTCCGGTTCCCCAATCGCCCAGCACTGCGAATCGGAGTTTATTGGTCGCCGAAGCGCCGAACACAGGTAGGGGACAAATCACCGCGCCCGCAGTGGCAGCGGCCATTGCACCCAAAGCTTGCCGCCGCGTTAATAAACTGTTCTTTAGTTCATCCATACAAACCGCCTCACTGCGAATTAAACTTTCCGCCCGGCTCCGCTACTGGAAGCGAGCGAAGGTTGGAGATGCTACAGGTTTCTATCGAGCTTTGGTTGTTACAAAACGGCTCCGGCAGAACGTCGAATCCGTATAGGAGAATCAAAACGCCGGGATTATGAACACATACAGCCTGTGAAGCAATGGGGAGGCGTGCCCAACGAAGAAGAATTTCGGGTTCTTTTGATTAGAAGTCCAAAACCCAGCCGAAGCGTTTGCCGCGTTGGCACAGCCTTTTCATCAAACCAATTTCGATCAAACCGTTAGTCAATGCTCTCGGACAGGAAGACCGGCTGCTGATTGACTCCACACTCGGCGCGATTTGGACGGCGGCGGGAAAGCGATTGAACAACATCGCCACAGTGCTGAAGTAAAAGAAAGCGGATGGAATTGATGGTGGAAATTTCCATCAATTCCATCTGTGGGCAAAAGCCTATCGCGGCTGCCGATTCCTGATTTCCAGGCTGGCCTGGCGCAGAGTGAGCGATTCGCCCGTGCGGTCAGGAGTTCTGTAAAGCCTGGTTTCCGGCAGGCTCAGAACCGTCAGCATTTTGCCCGGCGAACCGTAACGCACGATTGCAGAACCTTTTCCGTAATAGACCTGACCGCCCCAGTGCAATTCAAAACCGTCCGCCAAAAAGATTGCGCCCTTCTGGTTCCGAATCGCCTTTTCCGCCGCCAGTTTCAAATCGCCGAGTTCGACTGTGACATCTTGAAAATGATCCGGTTTCTGATCCGGCGACATGTTCACGAGAAATTCGTGGTTGCCACGGTTTTCCACGATCATCCCCAAATCGGCTTTCAAAACTTCGGGCGGGAAAGGCGCAAAGTTAGGAGGTTCAGCTCCCGGCTTGGGAGGCGGCGGCGGTGGCGGTGGTGGCGGCGGCGGCGGCGCATCAGGACTAATTGCCTGCCAGCGGCCCGCGACTCTGCCTAGCTCCAATTCATAACGATCGGTGAATGCGATTTCGCCATCCCGTTTGCGGAAGCGGTAATGCACCGTGGCGAGGAAGTTCATTTCGGCGGTGTCACCGCTGACCTTAACTCGAAAATCATCCACGTCCACCTGACTGACATAATCGCCGCGATCCTCAATTGACAGCAGACGCAGCGACTTCGGATTGTCTGGCCGTTTTCTGAAATCGTCGAAGCTGACTTGCGCGTCCGGCGAATCGCCGCCCAGCGCGACTGCCGCCGCGGCTTGACGAACCAGTGCAATCAGCAGTTGCTCTTCAGGGTCTTGCGCTGTTACCGGTAACACAGCATTCGTTACGGATTTCGCCGCGCGTCCGGGAACCATCAGAAAACCGGTGCCGGCAATCAGCAGAACCGGCACGAGCAAATACCGCCAGGGATGCGCGATGACGCGCGCTCTGTTCACGTTCAAAATCATTTCGATCCTCCTTTCAAGAGTCTTGCGAGTGGAAAACAACGCCAGTTGATGCGCGCCGACAGCGGGCAGCCCTGACGTAAAACCGCGCTCGACCACTTTGAGAATGCTTTCCGCATACAACTCGGCCTGAGCGCCGGAAGCTATCACCAGATCGTCGCAGGCCATCTCTCGTTCAATGCTCAACCGGCGGCAGGCGTACCGCACCAGCGGATGAAAGAAAAAGACCGCTTCGATCAGGTGTTGAAAAAGATTGAGGTAATGATCCCGCCGCGCCAGATGCGCCAGTTCATGTTCGATCATCGCGCTTCGTTCAGCCGCGTTTGTCCATTGCGCAATGTCCGCCGGCAGGACAATCAACGGCCTGAACGCGCCCAGCAAAATCGGAGAAGCGATTTCGCCGGAAAGCGCCAGCCGCGCGCCGAATCTTTCCAGACGGCTTTCGCATTCGCGGCAATTAGGCTCGGCGGCAGGCTCGGCGGCAAGCTCGGCGGGCGAAACCAACTGCGCGCTGTTTCGCAATTCGCGCAAACGACGACGCTGCCGCCAAAGCCTGCCGGCACAAATCGAAACGCCGCCAATCCAAAACAGAAACAGCAGCGAACGAGCGATTGGCAGCACGCGCAAACGTTGCGGCGCGGCTCCGGCAATCAACACGGGAACAGTCGTTGCCGTTTCCACAATCACAGCCTGCGGCAACGCCGTCACGTAACGAATCGGATTCCGGCGCGGTTGCGGAATGGGCAGGCGTTCAATCACCACCGCCAGCAAAGGCAACAGCGCAACGGCAATCAGTCCAATCAGCCAAACCTGATGCCGCAACGCGGGCGATTTCGTCCGCCAAAGTTTCAGCCCCAGCCAGACGCAGGCCGGCAACACCAGCGCCTGCCAACTCCAAACGATCAGCCACATCGCGCCTTTGCCGGTCAGCGCCCAAAAGCCATCAACGTTGTTCATTATTTGCCGCTTCCTTTCCGCGCTTTGGGCGTGGCGGATTTCGTCGCGACTTTGCGAGCATCAGCACGCATCGCCACTTGCTGCCGGACTTCCTGCAAATCGCTTTCGGTCAAATCGCCGGTTTCAACCAGATGCAAGACCAACGACGCCGGCGAACCGCCGAAGACCTGCTCGATCAAATGCCCCAGCACGCGGCTGCGCGCTTTTTCCTGCTTGGCTTTGGCGCGGTACACGTGCGCCCGACCTTCGGCGCGATGCGTCAGATGGCCTTTGCGTTCCAGCACGCGGATGATCGTCAACACGCTGTTGTAATGGCTTTCGCCCGGTAACAGCTCCTGAATCTGTTTGGCCGTCGCCTCGCCCAATTCCCAGACGACGCGCATGATTTCCAGTTCCTTGTCGGTGAAGGTTTTCGATGGTTTTCTAGGCACAGGTTCTCCCGGATCAGTACCGCGACCGGTAGGGAGCGGCGCTGATTCAAACGAATTTATACGTTGTCATGATGCGGGCGGACAATAACGAATTTATACGTTGCCGTCAACTTATTTTTTAGTTGAAGATGCGAGTATTGACAGACAGCGTTGGCTGAGGCTGAATCTGAAAGCGAATTCCGACCGAAAAGAGGTATAAATCGTGAAACTTCCCAAGCGAAAACTGTTCATCGGCTTGGCCGTGGCGACATTCTTTTTGTTGCTGATGGCGTTTCCCTTCGGCCCTTTGCTGCCGTGGTCGCCGATCAAACCCGGCTACGATTCGGTCAGCCACGCGCGCGCCGATGTTTACTTCAACAAAACCGAAGCCGAACCGGCGGATTATCGTTTGGTGGATCAAATGATGGCCGAGGCTGAAGGCTTTCACGGATTGAAGTTTCAGAAGCGCGTCAAAGTGATTGACTGCAAAAACTGGGACGATTGCCGTCGTTCTTGGTTTTGGATGAACGTCAAACCGCTGGGCGGCGTGACGCTGGGCACTGGCGATGTGATCTACCTGACGCCGAAGATCAAAGAACGAAACTTCAGCCTGGCCGAATTTCTGCGCCACGAACTGTCGCACGCCTTGATCAGCCAAAACACTTCCATCCGCAATTCGCTGAAGATGACCGACCAAGCGTGGTTTTCGGAAGGCATCGCCGTCTGGTTCGGCAATCAAACGGCTTACCTGTCGCGCGAGGAGTTTTTGGAAAAAGCAAAAACCGCCGACCTCGCCAAAGTCATTGATCCGGCGCAAATGGACAGAACTTCGCCCGATTGGAGCGTGCGCTTTGCGTATCCGGCGCAGCGTTACTTTTTGGAATACCTGAAGCAAACGCGCGGCGCGGATCGCTTTCAACAGTTTCTGGCCAGCTATATTCAAGCACCGGATGATTACCAAACCTTGTTCAACAAAACCTACCAGCAATCGCTGACCGATGCCGTGCGGCAATTCGAGCAAGCGCTTCGCTCCGGCCAATGGCTGCCCAAATAAGTTCTGATTTCATTTTGGAGACCTGCTGATGATTCGCTATTTCCTCTCCCTGAGCCTGGCGCTGGCCTTGAGCGTCGCTGTCAACGCGCAAAGCAAACGCGCGATGACGCCCGAAGATGTCGTTTCGCTCAATCGCGCCAGCGACGCCCAGATTGCTTATGACGGTCGCCGCGTGGCGTTTGTCGTGACGAGTTGGGATCGCGACAACGACCGTTTCAATTCGGACGTGTGGCTGACCAACGACGCGCGCGAAACCGTGCGGCTGACGGCGCATCCGAAACGCGACGATCATCCGCGCTGGTCGCCGGATATGCGCCGCATAGCCTTCCTGTCGGATCGTGGCGAGGGCGGCGCGCAGATTTATCTGCTCAACACGCTGGGCGGCGAACCGGTTGCGCTCACTTCCCACAAAGCGCCGGTGACGGATTTTGAATGGTCGCCCGATGGCCGCTACATCGCCTTTCTGGCCGAAGAAGCCCGCGAACGCTCCAAAACCAAACCGCCGATGGTGACCGACGAAGATTTTCGTTACACGCAACTGTGGCTGCTGGATGTCGCTTCACAGCAAGTCAAACCGCTGACCAAAGGCTCGCTGCACATTTCCGCTTTCAATTGGGGCTGGAACGGCCAGCAGATTGTTTTCACCGCGCGCTCGACGCCGAAGCTGATGGATAGCGATTCGACGGAGGTGTTCACCACGCCGGTCAATTGGCAAATGGCGGCGGTGGACACGGCTTCGCTGCGACCATTGACCAAAGGCAACGGCGCGGAAAGCGAACCGCGCTTTTCGCCGGACGGTCGCTGGATTTCTTACCTGGCGCACGCCGACGGCGATGTGAACACCGGGCCGGGCCGCATTCACCTGATTCCCGTCAATGGCGGCGCGCCGCGCGTGCTGGCCAAAAACTTCGACGGGTACATTCGCGGCTATCGTTGGGTCTTCGACAGCCAACGCCTTATTTTCAGCGCGGGACTTGGCGTCAACGAACAGATTTACACCATGAATTTGGGCGATGAAACGCCCACGGCGATGACGCGCAGCGACGGCGTCAATACCGGTTTCACCATCACACCGGACGGAATGAACGTGGCGTTCGTCCACGAAAATCCGCGCGTGCCGACGGAAATAGCTCTGCTGGCCGCGCGCATTATGGTTCCGGTCTTCCTGACGCAATTGAATCCGCAAACGCAGGATTACGCGCTCGGACAGGTGGACGCGATTAAATGGAAATCCAACGACGGAACCGAAATCGAAGGCGTGCTGGTTTACCCTGTAGGTTATCAAACCGGCAAACGCTATCCGTTGCTGACCTACGTTCACGGCGGCCCCGAAGGCGCTTACACTAAAAGCTTCAACGCAAGCTGGGGAGGCTTTCCGCAAGTCTATGCCGGCAACGGCTACGCAGTGTTTATGCCGAACTTTCGCGGCTCGTCCAATTATGGCGCAAAGTTCGCGCAAGCAAACGCCAAGCTGGTCGGCAAAGTGGATTACGAAGACATCCTCAGCGGCATTGACGATCTGGTCAAACGCGGCATCGCGGACGAATCCAAACTGGCCGTCGCCGGATGGAGTTACGGCGGTTACATGGGCGGCTGGATCATCGGCCACACGAACCGCTTCAAATGCGCGGCTTATGGCGCGGGCTTGTCGAACGCGGTTTCTTATTGGGGTAATGCCGACATCGTCGCGCAACGCGAACGCTTGCACGGCGGCACGCCCTGGGAAGCGCGCAAAATGTTCGACGAACAATCTCCCTTGAGTTACCTGACCAACGTCAAAACGCCCACGCTGATTTTCCACGGCGAAAAAGACGAGCGCGTTCCATTGGGCCAATCGCAGGAAACTTACCGCACGCTGAAACGCCTGGGCGTCACCACGCAGCTTGTCGTTTACCCAGATCAAGGCCATGGCCTGATGGTGCCGAGTTACCAATTGGACAAAATGAAACGCGAATACGCCTGGATTGAAAAATACGTCGTCGGGCGAGTGACGGCCACGCGATAGCTTCCAAATACTTTACCGCATACCGTACCGCGCGTGTGAGCAAGTGCTGAAGACA
>CAZRXE010000896.1:0-4611 GCA_964603695.1 uncultured Heliomicrobium sp. | reverse complement strand
CCGGGCGGCGGCAGTTATATGGCGCAGCGTATGTTGGCGTCGAAGTCTGAAAAAGACGCGCTCGGCGCGGTGTTGTTCTTCAACATCGCGCATTACGTTCTGCGTCCGTGGCCGTGGATTTTGGTGGGCTTGGCTTCGATTCTGGTTTACCCGCAACTGTCCGACATTCAAGCGGCCTTTCCGAAGCTGGACCCGAACCTGCTCGGCCACGACATCGCGTATCCGGCGATGCTGAAGTTTCTGCCTGCCGGCTTTGTCGGTTTGATGGTGGGAGGACTTATTGCCGCGAATTCTTCAACGATCCTGACGCATTTGAACTGGGGCGCGTCGTACCTGGTTCACGACTTTTACCGGCGTTTTATGGTTCGCGACGGCGAAGAGCGGCATTACGTGTTGATTGGGAGAATTGTCACGGTTTTGCTGTTTCTGTTGTCTTCCGCAGTGGTTTATCTGCTCGACACCGCCAAAGACACCTTCGACATCATCCTGCAAGTCGGCGCGGGAACAGGCATGTTGTACCTGCTGCGCTGGTTTTGGTGGCGCATCAACGCCTGGTGCGAAGTGGTGGCGATGATTAGCTCCTTCCTGGTTTCAGTTGCGTTTCTGGCGCTTAAGAAAAGCGGCGGTCACGTTCCTTCTACCGCCGCAACCTTGCTGATCACGATTGGCGTGACGACCATTTGCTGGGTGCTGGCGGCGTATTTAGCGCCGCAAACCGACCGCAAAACGCTGATTGAGTTTTACCGGAAAATTCGCCCAGCCGGCCCTGGCTGGGAACCGATTCGTGAAGAAGCTGGCATTTCCAAAGCGGAAGCCGCCAAATCCGGGGAAAGTATTCCGATGGCGCTGGTCGGCTGGGTTGCCGGAAGCATCACCATCTGGTCTTCGCTGTTTACGGTCGGAAATATTTTGTATGGCCGCACCAGCGCCGCCCTTTTGATGGGCGCGGTTTTCGTCGTCAGCGGATTGGTCTTGCTCCGCGTGATTAACAAACTGTGGAAGTAATGGTTACGCAAGCTCGGAGCTCGCGACCGGTACACCGCTTCCGTACAAACCGAGGAAAGAATGGGCCGCATTTGGTTGCTCAGTTTCATCTCACTTCTGGCATTAAGCCTGGCTGCCTCAGCACAGCGCCGCGTTACGCCTGTCGTGCTGATTTCAATTGACGGCTTGAAACCTGATTACGTCTTGGACGCCAACCGCCATAGCTTAAAGCTTCCGAACCTGCGCCGCTTCGTCAAAGAAGGCGCATTTGCCACATCCGTCGCAGGCGTTACTCCGACAGTGACTTATCCCAGCCACACCACTTTGGTGACGGGGGTTTCGCCTGCCAAACACGGCATTTACGCCAACACGCCTTTTGATCCTTTCAGCAAAAATCAGGGCGGCTGGTGCTGGTACGCCGAAGACATCCGCGTGCCGACGTTGTGGGAGGCTTGCGCGCAATCTGGATTGAAAACCGCCAGCGTAGATTGGCCTGTCACTGTCGGTGCGAAGATTGATTTCAATATTGTGCAGATGTGGCGCGCCGCCACGCCGGATGATCGAAAATTGATCCGCGCGCTTTCCACGCCGGGTTTGCTGACCGAAGCCGAACGTGTCGTTGGCAATTATCCCGAAGGTTACGATTACACAATCGCCGCCGATCAGCGGCGGGCGGCATTCAACGTCTACTTGCTGGAAAAAAAGCGCCCGGCGTTTTTGACCACTTATTTTGCTGGGCTGGATGAGGTGCAGCACGCGCACGGCCCGGATAGTCTGGAAGCTTATGCCGCGCTGGAAGCAATTGATGCGTTGGTCGGGCAAGTGCGCGCCGCTGCGGAAAAGCTCGGTAATGGCAAAGCCGTTATGGCTGTTGCCTCGGATCATGGTTTTTCGCCGGTCGGTAAATCGCTGAATCTGAACGCGGCGTTTCGCGAAGCCGGGCTGATCGAAGTGGAAGCGGGTAAGGTGAAATCCTGGCGTGCTATTACCTGGGATTCCGGCGGCATGGCGGCGGTGATGTTGAAGGACAAAAACGACGAAGACGCGCGCCTGAAGATTCGACAGGTGTTGCAGCGTCTGGCGGACGATCCTGAAAGCGGTTTGTTCAAATGGTACACAGGCGACATTGCGCAAACGCTTGGCGGCTTTCCCGACGCGGCGTTTGTCGTCGGCACGAGGGCTGGAACTTACATCGGCGGCAGTTTGGATTTGCCGGTCATTCGCAGCCGAAAACCCGGAGGCGGCCACGGCTTTCTGGCGGAGTTGCCGGAGATGGATTCGTCTTTCTTTATTGCCGGCGCAGGCATTCAGGTTGGAAAAAATCTTGGCCGCATTGATATGCGCGACATCGCGCCGACACTGGCTGGCTCGCTGGGCGTGAAGCTGCCGACGGCGGAAGGACGCGATCTGTTCAAACGCCAATGATTGAGAGGCCACTGCAATGAAAAAAACTCTACTTGTAATTCTGTTGTTGGTGACAATCGGGAATAGGCCTTCGATTCAAGCGCAGCCGAAACGTCCGAACGTCATCTTCATTCAAACCGACGATCAAGCCGCCTGGGCGCTCGGCGCAAGCGGCAACCGCGAGGCATACACGCCGAACCTTGACCGGTTTTTTCGCGAAGGCGCGTATCTGAAAAACGCCTTTGTGGTGACGCCGGTCTGTTCGCCTTCGCGGGCGAGTTTGATGACCAGCCGCTATGGCACTGAAGTCGGCATCACGGATTGGATCAACCCGACGCTTGAACCTGAACTCGGTTTGTCGCCCGAAGTGATGATCTGGCCGAAGCTGCTGGCGCAATCCGGGTATTACACCGGCTTGATAGGTAAATGGCATTTGGGAACTCAGGATCGTTTTCATCCTTCACAGTTTGGGATCAAATACTTCATGGGTTTTCGCGAAGGCGGAATCAGCACCAAAGACCCCAAATTGGAAGTCGCCGGTCAGCCCAAACAGCTTGAGGGCTTTATCGTGGACATTGTAACGGATGACGCCGTTCGTTTTCTGCGGGAGCATCAACAGGAAACTTTCCTGCTGATGTTGCATTACCGCGAACCGCACACGGCGTATACGCCCGTGCGCGACGAGGACTGGGCGAAGGTCAAAGACATTGATCCGAAAGTCGCCGATTACCCGGACCTGGACGTGGCGCGAGCCAAAAAGAACATGCGCGAATATCTTGCCAGCGTTGCCGCGATTGATCGCAACATCGGACGCTTGCTGGCAACGGTTGATGAACTGAAGCTGCGCGAGGACACGATTGTAGTTTTCACCAGCGACCACGGCTACAACATCGGCCAGCACGGCATCTGGCACAAAGGCAATGGCCATTACATTTTGAATGCGAACAAGAACGTTCCGAACGGCGACAAGAGCATCCAACGCCCGAACGTCTTTGACACTTCGCTGCGCACGCCGACCGCCATTCGTTGGCCTCGCCGCATCAAGGCCGGAACCGAAATCACGCAAACCATCAACAACCTGGATTGGTTTCCGACGCTGCTGGCACTGGCCGGAGTTGGATTGCCCAAAGGATTGCTGATTCGCGGCAAGGATTTTTCGCCACTACTGGCAGGCAAAAGCGCGAAGTGGGACAACGACCTTTATGTAGAATGGAGCCAGCATCATTACACGACGACGCATTTGCGAATGTACCGAACGCCGGAATGGAAGCTGGTGCGCGATTTCCTGAACAGCGGCAAGGACGAACTCTACAATTTGAAAACCGATCCCGACGAAAAGCTTAACCTGATTGCGGATGCTTCGCTGACTCGGATCAAGCAACAGCTTCAGGCAAAGTTGCTGGCCAAAATGCGCGAAGTGAACGATCCAGTGTTGAAGTCGGTGAAGTAACGCCAATGAAAAACAATTACGGTTTCGAGAAAAACGAACTGGCCGCGTTCCGAAAACTGTCTTCGCCGGAAAAGATTCAGCGGTTTTTGGATGAAGAGGTTACCTACAACAAGGAAACAAGCGGAGAGACTTGCCGCAGTCCGCGCTGCGTTCTGCGCGACAGGTTGGCGCATTGCGCCGAAGGAGCTTATTTCGCTGCTGCCGCTTTGCGTTTGCAGGGACATCCGCCGTTGATTGTGGATTTGATGGCTGTGCGGGATGACGATCACTTGTTGGCGGTTTTCAAACAGGAAGGCCATTGGGGAGCCATCGGCAAATCGAACTATTCCGGTTTGCGCTTTCGCGAACCGGTTTACCGCACGATTCGGGAATTGGTGATGTCTTATTACGCGCATTACTACAACCTCAAAGGCGAACTGACGCTGCGAGAGTTTTCGCGTCCTGTCAGCCTGACCCGCTTCGACCGGATCAACTGGATGACTACGGAGGAAGACCTGTGGGAAATCGGCGAGTATTTCTATACCGTTCGGCATTCGCGCGTCCTAACGCCGGTTGTCGAACGCAAGCGGCGAATTTTGGATCGCCGCTCGTTTGAAGCGGGTTTGGTCGGTGCTGTGCAGTGATGCAGGATCTATTCATTCTCCGGATTTAGCCACAGAGGGCACCGCAGAAAACGGAGAAAATCCAATATCTCTGTGTTCTCTGTGGCCGAAAATGAATAGACCCTGGCAGTGATGTGAGCGGCTTGCAATCAAGAGATGATCCAGTACAAT
>CAZRXE010000895.1:0-1662 GCA_964603695.1 uncultured Heliomicrobium sp. | reverse complement strand
GCTTCGGCTCGGGCGTTGGACCCGGCTTTGGTTCCGGCGAGGGTTCCGGAGTGGGTTTGGGTTCCGGCTTCGGCTCGGGAGCGGGCCTGGGTTCCGGTTTGGGCCCGGGTATGGGTGCGACATGCGGCAAATTGGCGAGCGGTTTGGAAACGTGCTTGGAACCATGCTCTCCGCCGTGCCCTTTGGAGGCGACGGCCTTGCCTTTGCCGAAGCCGACGTCAATCACTGCCACGCCGTCTTGCAAATATTTTTGTCCCCAGGCCCAGCCGCTGCGCAGCGGCTTGTCACTGCTGAACCAAGCGACAGGTTTCATGCCTTTCAGCGACGCTTCCGGCTTCAGGCGAAACACCGGACTGTTGTCGAAAAAGACATCAACCTTGTCCGGCAGGCCGTAAGCCAGCGGGTTCGAGTTGTCCACGCTGACCTGCAAGATGGAACCGGGAATATAGTATTTGTCGCGGTTCAAGGGACGCTCATCGCCGCTGCCGGTTTTTTCCACCAGCGCGCTCGCCATCGGCAAACCCAGGTGATAGGCCAGATTGGTGGAACTGCCTATGGTCAGGACTGTTCCGCCGGCTTCGAGGAACGCTTTCAGTTGCGAGACGGTCTTGGTTGAAACATTGCCCAGCCAGCCGCGAAATTCTTCCGGCACTTCCTCCGGTCTGGGCATTCGACCGAAAACAGGCTCATCGCCGCCCGCCGCCTGGCCGCCGCCGCCAGTGGCCGCACGCACCGCCGGAATGCCGCCAGTCACGAAAATGATGACATCGAATTTATCCGTCAGATTGCCCGCGTCCAGCGTTTGCGGATACACCACCGTGAACGGAAATTCGAACTGTTCCAGAATCCAGCGCGTCCAGCCCGAGGGCATCGAACCGCCGTAACGATCCCACAACGCAATTCGCGGTTGTTTCAGTCTGACCATTTCAACCGATGGCTTGTAGGTCATCAAACCGAAGCCCAATCCCAAATCAGTCGCGATCTTTTGCACTCGCGCCGCCGTCGTCGGTTTAGCTGTAATGAAGAATGTGCCGGGCGGCAGTGTCTGGTCGGCGGCTTTGAGCGGCTGCGTGCTGCGATAAACTTCTTCGCCGTCTTTCAGCAGGCGGTTGATGGCGATGAAGGAATCATTCGCCTGCGGGCCAAGCACGTAGGTCAGGGTGTTGGACGGCGGAGAGACTTTTGCCGGAGCAGGTTTGGCAAAGCCATTGAGCTTTTCAAACGGCCCGTCGAAGCCGTCCAGAATGCGGTCGAACCTCACGCCCATTTGATAGGCGAGCGTCCAACCGGCGTTGTCGTAAGGCGGAATCGGCGGGCCGCCCGGATATTGAAAATCGTTCGGGTGATCCTGCGGCTCGAACATGTCAATCACGTGCGGGCGAAAGGCCTGTGCGGTTTTCACCACAAAAGAACCCGCCGGATAAGACTTGCCGTTGACCTGGAATTCGCCTGTCGCGCGATGAATGGTGATGCCGGTCTTAATCAACGCATTGATGAATTTGGTCGCCGTCAAAAAGTCCGGTTGATTGGACGGAATGATGTAGCCGCGCGGGTCGCGCAGTTCAGGTTTGCGCAGCATTTCGTAATACTTCATCGAAGCCGCACCGCCGCCGCGTCCACCACCACCTCCTCTGCCGCCGCCCGCGCCTGGGCCGTCGCCGC
>CAZRXE010000894.1:0-6339 GCA_964603695.1 uncultured Heliomicrobium sp. | reverse complement strand
GCGACGGAGATTCAGTCCATCGTCACCGCCGGCAGCCGGGGCAAGTGTGAAACTTGCACACAGACACCCGCCAATCTGACCAGTTGGTGGAAGGCCGAAAACAACTCCAGTGACGCAACCAATGCCAACAACGGCACGCTGCAAGGCAGCGCCACGTTTGCGGCGGGCAAGGTCAATCAGGCATTCAGCTTCAACGGCACGAACGGCTACGTTCAACTGCCTGACAACTTCTTCCCTCACCCCTCGGCGGGCGCGGGCAACACTTCCTTCACGTTTGAAACTTGGTTCAAGACTTCAGGGAGCGGGATCATTTTCGGACAACAAATAGCCACTCCTTACGCTACTCCGCAATCTGGTTATGCTCCCGGCATCTATGTGGGAAATAACGGCAAGCTACACGTCGAGATGTTCTGGAACGGGAATATAAATCCCATCATGACTGCGGCGAGCGTCAATGACGGTGTCTTTCATCACGTTGCCGTCGTTTACAACGGTACGACCGAGACGGTTTATGTGGATGGGAGCTTGGCCGGTAGCGCCGCGCACACACAGCAAAGTTACGATTCCGGTTCCTATCATTATCAGTTCGGTACAGGCCTCGCGGACGGCTGGCCGAACGCCTCCAGCGGTTGGTTTAACTTTACCGGCCTAATTGACGAGCCGACGCTTTACAGCCGCGCGCTGACTGCGGGTGAAGTCCAATCCATCGTCAATGCCGGCAGCGCGGGCAAGTGCTGCTCAATTGCGATTGCTCAAACCAGTTTGCCGAATGGCACACTGGCTGTCAGCTACAACCAAACAATTACAACCAATGGAAGCGTCGGCGCAGCCACATTCACATCAAGTGGCACGCTGCCTCTGGGCTTAACGCTCTCTTCAGGCGGAGTGTTGTCCGGCACACCGACGCAAGCGGGCTTGTTCAACTTCTCGGTGACGGCGACGGATACGGCTAATTGTTCGGCATCGCAATCTTTCACGGTGGCGGTCAACTGCCCGACCATAGCGTTCAGTCCCGTCGGACTGCCGGTAGGCGCGGTGGGCGCGGCCTATAGCCAGACGATCACGGCCAGTCCGGGCAGCTATAGCTTCGCAGTGACGGCAGGCGCATTGCCCGCCGGCTTGATGCTGACAAGCGGTGGGGCGCTGACCGGCACGCCGATGCAGGCAGGTACATTCGCTTTCACCGTCACTGCGAGTAACAACGTTGGCGGATGTCAGGCCAATCAGGTTTATCAACTGCAAGTGGATTGCCCGATCATCGCGCTCAGTCCGAGTGTGTTGCCGAACGGCACGGTGGGCGCGGGGTACAGCCAAACCATCACGACTGCGGGCTTGGCGGGGGTTTACGTCTTCGCGCTCGATGACGGCGCATTGCCCACGGGGTTGACGCTCAATCCCGCGACGGGCCAATTGAGCGGCACGCTGACACAGGGCGGCACGTTCAGCTTCGTCGTCAGCGCCACGCATACGGCGTCTGGCTGTCGCGGCAGCCAGGCGTTTTCCGTCACCGCCGTTTGTCCGACGATTAACATTACGCCAACGACTTTGACCGCAGGCTTCGTCGGCACGGTTTACAACCAATCCCTGACGGCCGGCGGCGGAACCCCTGCTTACACGTTCGCGCAGGTGTCAGGTTCGCTGCCGGCGGGTTTATCGCTTGGCGCGAACGGCGCGGTGACAGGCACGCCCTCGCTTCCGGGCTTGTATAACTTCACTGTCACCGCCACCGATAATTACGGCTGTGTCGGGACGGCCAACATTTCGCTGACCATCGGCGGCTGCAATGTCATCACCGTCAACCCGCCGGCGGTCAGCGCGGGAACGCTGGGCACGGGCTACAGCCAGGCGTTCACGCAATCCGGCGGTCAAGGGGCAACGACCTTTTCAACGCCCGGGCCGTTGCCTGCCGGCATAACGCTTTCTTCCGGCGGCGTGCTTTCCGGCACTCCGACGCAAACAGGCGTGTTCCCCATCATTGTCACGGCGACGGATGCGTTCAATTGCACCGGCACGGTGAACTTCACGCTGACGATCAATTGCCCGACCATCACGCTTTCGGCGCTGACCGGCGGCACGGCGGGAACGGCTTACAGTCAAACGTTGACAGCCTTGCCGGCGGGAGGCGGTTATTCCTTCGCGGTGACGGCGGGCAGTTTGCCGCCGGGTCTGTCGCTCAACAACACAAGCGGCCTGGTCAGCGGCACTCCATTGCAAGCCGGCACGTTCAACTTCACGGTGACGGCATCAGGATCGGGGGGCTTCGGCTCCTGCACGGGCGCGCAAGCCTATTCGGTCGCCATTGCCTGCCCGGCGGCGATTACGCTTTCCCCCACGACGTTGCCGGCGGCGACGGGCGGCGTGGCTTATTCGCAAACGCTCACCGCCGCGCCCGCCGGCACGGCGTATACGTTCGCCGTCACCAACGGCGCACTGCCGGCAGGGTTGACGCTGGCCGCCAACGGCACATTGAGCGGCACGACGACGCAATCCGGCTCCTTCAGCTTCCGCGTGACGGCCACCGGATTCGGCGGATGCAGCGGCTTCCAGGATTACACGCTGGCTGTAGGCGGTTGCTCGCCCATCACGGTTGATCCGGCGACGCTACCGGGCGGCACCGTCGGAACGGCCTACAATCAAACGGTCAACGGCAATCCCGCTGGAACTTATAGCTACAGCGTGACGGCAGGCGCACTGCCGACAGGATTGACTCTGAACGCCGCCACCGGCGCAATCACAGGCACGCCGTCGCAACGCGGCACGTATAACTTCACGATTCTGGCCACAAGCGGAAGCTGCACCGGCAGTCGCGCTTATTCCGTGGTTATCGGCTGTCCCAGTTTGACGGTCACCGCCTTGCCGAGCGGCACGGTCGGCACGGCGTATAACTCCGGCATCAACGTCAATCCGGCGGGCAGTTATACATACAGCGTGTCGTCGGGCAGCCTGCCTGCCGGTTTGACGCTGAACACTTCGACCGGCGTCATCAGCGGCACACCGACCACGGTCGGTTCGTCCACATTCACCATCCGCATCACGGCTAGCGGCGGCTGCATTTACGGTGCCAATTACACGGTGGCGGTCAATTGCCCGACCATTACCTTGTCGTCGCTGACCACGCCGACGCTGAACGCCGCTTACAACCAAACGGTCACGGCGACTCCGGCGGGCGGTAACTACAGTTATGCCGTCACGACGGGCGTGCTGCCGACCGGGCTGACACTCAATCAAATAAGCGGCGCGATCAGTGGCACGCCGACCGTGGCAGGAACCTTTAACTTCACGATCACGGCTACTGGCTTCGGAACCTGTACGGGCAGCCGCTCTTACAGCTTCACCATTGCTCCCGGCGCGTGCCCGACCATTACGCTGGCGTCGCTTTCGGGCGGCAACGTCGGTCAGCTTTACACTGCTTCGGTGGCAGCCAGTCCGTCTGGAACGTACAGCTACGCGGTGACGGCAGGCGCGCTGCCGCCGGGACTGACCCTCTATACCGGCTTCGGATTGCTCAACGGTTATCCGACCACCGAGGGAAGCTTCAATTTCACCATCACTGCGACTGACATCAACAACTGCACCGGTCAGCAGGCTTACACCGTCGTTATCGGCGGCGTTCTGCGCATCGCCACGACGAATGATTTCACTGGCGACCGGCGCAGCGACTTCGCCTTGTGGCGGGCGGATCAGCAACAGTGGTTGATTGTGGACGGCGCAAGCAACGCCACGCAGACACTGCAATGGGGACAAGCTGGCGACAGCGCCGTAGCAGGCGATTTCGACGGCGACGGCAAGGCCGATCCGGCGGTGTTCGGCAAGGACGGTCATTGGCGCGTCAAGCTGAGCGGCAACGGCGCAACGCTGGACAAATTGTGGGGACAGGGTTCGGACACGCCGGCACCGGGCGATTATGACGGCGACGGCAAAACCGATCTGGCCGTTTGGCGCGGCGCGGACACGAACTGGTACATCCAGCGCAGTTCCGACGGCCAAATCGAAACCAAACCCTGGGGCAGCAGCCTCGCGCCTTACTTCGACATTCCAGTGCCGGGCGATTACGACGGCGACGGCAAAACAGACATCGCCGTCTTCCGGCAATCGAATGGTCATTGGTACATCCGTCAAAGCTCCGACGGTGCGGTGCTGGACAAGGCCTGGGGATTGGGCACGGATGTACCCGTGGCCGCTGATTACGACGGTGACGGCAAGACAGACATCGCCGTTTGGCGCGGCTCGGAAGGCGTCTGGTACATCATCCAAAGCTCCAACGGCGCGCTGAAAACGAAGTTCTGGGGTGCTGCTTACGCGCCTTACCACGACCTGCCTATCACGGGCGATTATGACGGTGACGGCAAAACAGACTTCGCTGTCTGGCGCCAATCTGACAATCGCTGGTACATCGTCCAAAGCACGGACGGCGCAACGCGCATCGTTTCGCAAGGGCGAACCGGCGATGCGCCCATCGGCGGCAGGTAACACTTCGGCTGAAATAGCCGGGAAGTTTGGCAACGGGGTGCGAGCGGAACGGCTCGCACCCCAATTTTTTCGCTGTTTCAAATTGGACAAACCATTTGCTTGACACCTTTCGCCCCGTCAGGCATTTTCCCGTTTCTACATCGCCTACAGGCAATCATCACCCATTGTCATCACAAGCACTGCGGACGCTACGGGAGCGGAATCCCGTCGTCCGCCGATTCACTCATCTTCAGAAGGAGAGCAAGTTTATGTCCGTCAAAGCCTTTGAACCGAAATTTATGAAGGTCGGCGTGCTGACCGCCGCGCTGCAAGAATTGACGCCGCGCGAAAAACGCGATCCTGATCCCGACCTGGCCATTGAAGAATGGCTGCAATTCGCCGCTGAACTCGGTGTCAACTACATTCAATTGGGTTCGGCGCTGCATCCTTCCGAAGCCGACATTCCGGCGGAAGCGATGCTCGACCCGACGGCCAATCACCTGGATTTGCGCCAGCCGTTCACCAAAGACCGCGCCAAGCGCGTTCGCGCCGCGATGCAGGAATTCAACGTAGGCATTTCCGAAGTTGGTTACTTCGACAACATGCTGCATCACGACCCGGCGCTGCGGAAAAAGAAACACGATTTCATGCTGCGCGCGATGGATGCGGCGGTGGAATTGGACGTGACGGCGGTTTGCGGTTTCGTCGGGCGCAATCAGGCGACGAACATGGATCAGAACCTGCTCGATTTCGAAGAATGGTTTGTCCCGCTGCTGAAAGCCGCCAAGGAACGCGGCCTCACTTATCGCATCGAACAATGCCCGATGCCGGGCTGGGTTCCGGGCGACAACTGGCACAACAACATTGCCTACACGCCGGGAACCTGGATTGCGCTGCATCGCATTTGCGAAAAGCACGGCGTGGGCGATCAGTTCCGCATTCACTACGACCCGTCGCACGCCATCCTGATGGGACAGGACACGCGCTCGCTGTTCCAATACCTGAAAGACACCGGCTACAACTTCCTGATCGGCGGCTTCCACGTCAAAGGTCAGGTGACGGATGCCAAAGGCGTTTCGGCCTGGGGTTACGGCGGCCAGACCGTCGAACGTGGCGATATGATTAACGGACAACCCAGCCCGAACGTCGTGGATCACCTGAACGCCTGGGCCAAACAAGTCGTCCTTTGCGAACACGAATTGCCCGGCACAGCCAAACACGATCCGTTGGCGTATCTGCAAAACCGCACCGTGGATTGGCTGGATCATCAATTGGCCGCGCGCGAATTGCTGCAACTGGACGTGGAGAACACCTATTTGATCGTCGAACACGAGTACCCGAAAGCCCGCGTTCAGGACAAAGAATCGCTCAAACCCATTCTGCAAGGCTCCATCGCCTTCGCCCGCAAGATTGACGAAGCGGCGGCCTGCATGTTCGCACTGCAAAACGAAGTGCTGGCCGCGCAAGGCATCCCGGTGCAAGGCGTTGGACGGCAAGCCTATCGGTCATAATCCGGGAGCGCGGACATCTTGTCCGCAACCGAACCGCAGGTTCGGGTACACAGATGGTGAAGACTTGAAGACCATTCACTCAGTCTTCACGATCCGGCGAGAGTGCCAATCAACGCGCTCTCGCCATCTTGTCAGTTTCGGAGGTCAGTTTATGGACGCTGCGCTGCGCTGGACATCGGCGGATTTGGAAGTGATGCCGGATAACGGCAAACGCTACGAAGTCATTGATGGAGAACTTTACGTGTCAAGATCACCGAACTTTCATCACCAATTCGCTTGCAACCGCATCACACGCTATCTGGATGAATGGAGCGAGCAAACCGGCTTGGGCATAGTCAATTCCGGTACAGGCATCATCTTCGCCGATGACGACGACGTG
>CAZRXE010000893.1:0-2179 GCA_964603695.1 uncultured Heliomicrobium sp. | reverse complement strand
GCGTCACTGCAATCCCAAAATCCATCAATGCATAAACGCGGCGATTGAAAAGCTTCAGTGGCGCGATCATCAGTTTGAACAGACTCGGCGTAATGGAAATGATGCTGGGCTTGCGATTCAAGGCGGCAAAGGCCATCTCGACCGTTTCCCTGCGCGTGAAAACTTCCGGTCCTCCGGCTGGAAGTTCGGCGACATCGGATTCCAAAGCGTCCACACAAACCTTCGCGACATCCGCTTCGTGAATCGGATTGGTTTTGCAGTCGCCGTTGCCGACAACCAATCCCCTACCTTTCGCCGCGAATTTCAGCAATTCCAGATTGAATCCGAAAAAACCTGTCGGACGAACAACGGTGTGATTCAAACCGGAAGCCTGCAAAGCTTCGACGAATTTTTCGTGTGCATCGGCGTATTCGGTCTGCCGCAAGCCATCGCCCCCCGCCAATGAAACATAGACGAACTTGCCGATACCGGCTTTTTTCGCTTCGTTAAGCAGGTTGAGATTGCCCCGATAATCCACTTCGTAAAACGATTTGCGGTCGCTGAAATCGTTGATGTTCATCGAAGCGCCCGCGCAGGAAATCACTGCGTCCACGCCGTCGCAAACGCCAAGCAAGGTTTCCGGCTTGGTTAAATCTCCCGTCACGACATCGTCAATTCCCAGCCCGGTCAATTTTCCCGCATTGCGCGCAACGGCGCGAACCGAATAACCACGGCTTTTCAATTCTTTCGCCACCAGTCGCCCCAACTGCCCCGTCGCGCCGGCACCTAAAACCTTCTTCATCCGTTAGTCCCTTACCAAAAGCGATGGGCAGGCGATAAGCCTGCCCATCATTGTTCAATTACGACTTCGCCATATTGACCGGAATCACATGATCTTTCTCGCTGGCCGGAGTGAACGTGATGCGGCGTTTTTGCAAGTAAGCGATCTTGCCCAAATTGGAGGCGAGCGCCGAACGGTGGCCGCTGACCACATCAGAGTTCGGCATCTTTTTGTCCTTGATGCTGTCCAGGAAGTTGCGGACGTGTTCGGCTTCAAGCGGCTTTTTGGCTTGCACCGTAACAGGCGGCGGCGGCGCTTGCCTGCGTTCGGGCGCTTGCTGATAAGTGTATCTGCCGCGATCAACATACAAGCTGCCGTTGGCTCCCATGAACTCAATCGCCGCTCCGCGCGCACCCGGCACGAGTGTCGCGTCGAAAGTCGCCATCCATTCCTTCGGATATTCAAGCTGAATCGAAATCGTGTCAGGCGCGGTGCGACCGTCTTTGTAATGGTAAACGCCGCCCGCCGCCGTAGCCGCCGTCGGCAAATCGTCGCCCAAAAACCAATGCACGACATCAATCCAGTGCGTGAAGAGGTCAGTGATCTGTCCGCCGCCGAAGTCGAAATAGGCGCGCCAGTTGTAAAACTGATGCGCATTGAAAGGCCGCGCTTTGGCCGGGCCAACCCAGCGTTTCCAATCCAATCCGGCGGGTTGTTCGGTGAAATTCGGTTTGCGCAGATGATAGCCGTTACCGTGCCAGTACGTCCGCACCATGGCGATTTTGCCGATCTTGCCGCTGTCGAAATACTCGCGTTTGGCTTCGGCGTAATGCGCGCCGCTACGCTGTTGCAAGCCAACCTGAAAAATCGTCTTGTTGTTTTTGGCGGCTTCGATGATTTTGTGGCCTTCCTGCCAGGAATAGGTCAGCGGCTTTTCGCAATAAACGGCCTTGCCCGCGTTGCAACCGTCAATGGCCATTTGCGCGTGCCAGTGATCGGGCGTGGCAATCAGTACAGCGTCCACATCTTTATTCGCCAGCAATTCGCGATGGTCGCCGTAAGTTTTGGCTTTGCCGCCGGCCTTCTCTTTTTGCTCCAGCATGGCCTTTTCGTAAACATCGCACAGCGCGACGACTTCGCAGTCCGACTCTTTCAAAAACCAGCTCATCACGTCGCCGCCACGGTTGCCCGTGCCGATGACGCCCAGCCGAACGCGATCATTCGCGCCCAATACTTTGTTCCAACTTGCGGCAGTCAAAGCCGCGCCCGCCGCACTCTTGGTAATGAAATCCCGTCGAGAATTTGTTTGAGACATCACTGTTCCTCTCTGATTTGTAAGGTGAATCTGGAATAGGCATCAGTCACCAGCCGCGTGCCGGTTTCTGATGTCCACTTGCTTTAGGTTGATAAGTTTTGTTG
>CAZRXE010000892.1:0-3022 GCA_964603695.1 uncultured Heliomicrobium sp. | reverse complement strand
CCACCAGCGCCGCCAATCGCTGCGTGCGCTCCGCGTCGCCGTCGTTGGCACGAATGGTGTAATGCTGATTATAAATTTTGACAGTCACGGTTTGGGCAGGAGTTTCCATGTCTTTCCCTTGCTAAGCTTAAAAATCATTTCTTTGCCGATTCAGCTTCGAGTTCCAACATCGTGATGGCGTCGAGAATGCCTTCGACCCGCAACTTCATGGATTCCCGCTCCCTAAGCAGGAATTCGATTTGAGACTTCAGCATTTCCTTGTCCGCCCGTTCCGCCTCCAGGCTGAGTTTCGTCCGTTCCAGTTCACCGGCGAGTTTCTCTCTCTCATGCCTGAGCGAATCACAGATGGCGACAGATCGGTGAAGCTTGTCCACCACGTGCGCGAATTTTTCCAAGCCGGATGCTGTCATAACGATGACGTCACAAAAACTTTAACGATCCTTTTACCGAACCTCCGCCGAAAACGATTCAGTCAGCCGCGTCACGATTCTGGAGTGCATTGCGCTGATTTCTTCCTCGGTCAACGTGCGATCCGCCGCACGATAACGCAGCGACAGCGCCAGCGAATGCCTTCCGGCGGGCAGTTCCTTGCCCGAATATAAATCGAACAAGCGGATGCCAACCATTTCGGGAAGATTCAGTTCGTAAACGGCACGCTCTATGGCGGCCAGCGGCACGCCTGTATCAATCAACAGCGCCAAGTCGCGAACCACTGTCGGATATTTCGGCAGCGGTTGATAACGCACGCCGGCACGGTCGGCATTGAGCATTGACCCGAAATCCAATTCGGCAACGAACACAGCTTGTTTGAATTTGTAACCTGCGGCAACGCTTGGATGAAGTTGCCCGATTTGTCCGACTCGGTTTCCGGCGACGGATATTAGCGCGGCGCGTCCAGGATGCAAAGACGCTATCGTTTCGACCGACACGAAGTCCAGCGGCGGTAAGCCCATCGCCGTAGCCACGGATTCGACCGCGCCTTTTACGTCGAAAAATTCCAGCCGCGCATTGGCCGTTTGCCAGTCACCCTCATTACGCGCGCCGGTCGCCACCAACGCCAAATGCTCCGTTTCTCGCGGACGCTCTTCGCCTTCGTCGAAGAAACACTTCCCGATTTCAAACATCCGCACATTGCGCGAAGCGTGGTTGAAGTTGTGTTCCAACGCTTTCAGCAACCCGCCCAGCAAGGTCGTGCGCATGTGCGATTGCGTTTCATCAATCGGATTTTGCAACAACAGCCGAGCGGAAGCCGGCGCGCTGCTGACCAGGGCGTCGGATTCCGCGTTGACGAAACTGAAGCTGACGGCTTCGTTGTAACCGGCAGCGGTCAAAGCACGACGCGCAGCGCGGCGACCTTCTTCGCCCGGCAAATAAGCGCCCGCCCCCGCGCTGCCCGGCAAAGTGGTTTTCAAATTGTCGTAACCGGCAATGCGCGCGACTTCTTCGATCAAGTCCTCTTCAATCGCAATATCAATTCGCCAACTCGGCGCGTTGGTGTGCAGCGAATCGTTTTCGACATCGGCTTCGACTTCAAAACCCAGCCCCCGCAAAATCGCTTCGGCTTCGCCGAGTTCGATTTGCAAGCCGGTCAGTTGCGAATACCGCGCGCGGCGCATTGAGAGTTTTCGGCGCGCAGCTTGTTTCGGATAAACGTCAACAATTCCGCCGAGTACTTCCCCGCCCGCGATTTCCGCGATCATCGCCGCCGCCCGCGCCGAAGCCAAAGGCACAACTTCAGGATCGGTTCCGCGCTCAAAACGATAGGAAGCTTCAGTGGCCAGGCCCAAAGCTTTGGAAGTCGCGCGAATCTGCGCGGGCGTGAAATACGCCGCTTCGAGCAACACGTCCACCGTCGCCTCCGTAATGCCGGAATCTTCGCCACCTTTGATACCGCCCAGTGCCACTGCGCGTTCAGCATCAGCGATCACCAGCATTTGCGAAGTCAGTTCGCGCTCTTCGCCGTCAAGCGTGGTCATTTTTTCGCCGTCGTGCGCGGCGCGCACAACAATGCGCTGCTCTTTCAACATCGCCAGATCAAAGGCGTGGAGCGGCTGTCCGAGTTCCAGCATGACATAGTTGGTGATGTCGGCGACGTTGTTGACGCTGCGTTGCCCCATCACTTCCAGCCGCTTAACCAACCAATCCGGCGAAGGCCCAATTTTGACGCCTTTGATAATCCGGGCCGAATAACGCGGACAAAGCTCCGGGCTGAGAATTTGAACGGAGGTGACTTCGCCGACCTTTGCCTGCGATTCGGCCAACTCAGCCTTCGGCATCTGCAAAGGCTGCCGAGTGATGGCCGCCGCTTCGCGCGCCACGCCCAGATGCGACAGGCAATCAGGCCGGTTCGAGGTCAGATCAATGTCGAGTACAAAATCTTCGCCGTGTTCCTCCACGCCATCCACGGCCAATCCGACCATCGTCAATTTCTCCGCCAAATCGCGCGGCGCGAGATCAACATCCACAAATTCTTTAAGCCAGTTGTAGCTGATTTTCATAAGTGCAAAGTTATTCAGTCTCGGCTTTTGCCGGGATAATCAGTAATTCGCAATCGAACAAAGTCCGCGCCAGATAGTTCGCAAATGTCGCCGCCGTCATTTCAAATTTGCCGCGCGAGAGTTCGTCAAAGATTCTGCGGTTCGGCGAAACCAGCGAAACCATGTCTTCGGCCAAAACGCGAAAGAAATCGTCATCCAGCACTTCCGGCTCTTTGCCGGCCAGCAACGCTTCGATACGCTCGGCGAAGTCTTCGCCGTGAACGGCGCGTTCGAGTTTGCGCGGCTTTGAGCAGAAGTAAACGTCTTTGGTCACGCCGCTGAAGACCACCCGATGATTTTGATTGTCCGGCAATTCGCCGATTTCCAGCGGACTGACGAACACCGAATGCGCCACCACGCGCTCATCGAAAAAAGCGCCGTTCAGATTGACGGCTTCGTGCATTTTCGGCGTGGCGTAAAAAACCAGATAGCCGCGCTTTTCCAACTCGGCGAGCAATGCCTGCTGGTTTGATTGCAACTTGCGG
>CAZRXE010000891.1:0-14214 GCA_964603695.1 uncultured Heliomicrobium sp. | reverse complement strand
CCTTTATGTTACCCAGCTCCGAGGAAATCACTGTGACACCACCCGTGGTTTGAACAGCAAAAAACGAAGACTGCTTCCCGCTTGAACTGATGATGCCCGTGGGTAATTCCAACATAACGTTTCCTTCGGAGGCAACACTTATGGTCAGGCATCCTGTGGCGAGCATTCCTCCTATGTTGTTCCCGGAAACGAGCAATGTCATTTCCGAGCTACCACCTAATTCAAGCCGGCCTTGTTTCCCCAAACCAACGACTGCTACTCCGTTCTCGCTCACCTTGATGCGGTTTCCATCGAAAACCGTCTGGCCGCTCACCGCCTCTTTGCCATTAATTGTAACCTGCCGCGAGAGAAGTAACTGTCCACTGTTCGCCGCCGCTACCCAATCGGAACAGATCAACAAAATCGCAGCAACGGCTAAGACCAAATAAATCGTGCCGACTATATCGTGTTGAGCTTTTTTATTATTCATAATCGAAGCCTGATGATTGAGACGCAAATACACCTTTCCCAATAATTGAGAAAAGACCATAAAGGAAACCTCTTGCCGAGGCAGCGATCGTATTATCAAAGGCCGCTAGACGCTGGTAGCGTGTAACCTGATAGCTAAAAAAATACTTCCCAGCAAGGCTTTTATCGCCTGGGCGTTGAAGCTAATAACCAAGTAGCAAGGATTTTGTACGGGGAACAAATCAAACAATACGAATGATTGATAAGGTTTTCGTGATTCCGTTGGAAGCGGATGGGCAACAAACCACAAGGTGACCAGTCGTAATTCGACAGTGATCGCGGATAGCAATGTCCGAATCCAGGATGCCGGCTGTTATATTCAGACAGCTTAGCAAAGCAGTTAAAACAAATTTTTGATTGGAGGATTTATTGCCTCCAGGAGCCGGGGTATCGGAGAATCGGGGATCAATGGGGGGCCAGCTAACCGAATGTTAGTAAGCTCGGCTAGTGGGCGGCATTATACGCATCAAGTTGGTTTAATCAACTTAAATTGAGGAATCCTGGGCCTATTCATTCTCGGCTTACCCAAAGAGCATTAGAAAACCCGACATCTTGGTAATCTTGTATGTTCCCTCTTGTATGTTCCCTCTGTTGTCCAACCGCAGTATTTTGGACACGTTCCCTGGGATCCGTGGTCTCTGTGACTGAAAATCAATAGACCCTGAACAAAGATTCTTGTCGCTTTACAACATGGAACGGGATGAATAAAACGTCACGGACATCTTCAAACCGAACGGACCGGGGTGGCGTGCGCCGCTCGAAGTCGTCCGGGTTGCGGAGTTCCACTTTGATTCAATGGCGAAAGTAATCTGCATTTACAACAGCCCTCAAGCGGCGGGCGAAGCGATTGCGAGGTTGAGCGCGGTCGGCATTGATGAAAGCAATCTTTCCGCAATCGGCGGCGAAATACGGCCCGGTTCACATTGGAAGAAGTCTTTGTTATGGGGCGACGCGGCGGGCGCGGCTCTTTGCTTATTGTTGCCGGGCGGAGACCGCTTGCTGCTGGCCCGTCATCTGGCGCGAACCGCCGCCGTGCCTGCCTTGGCCGTGATGGCCAAAGCCATCGCCGCCGGTGCCGCCGTTGGCGGAACGGCGGACTTCCTGCGCCACGCGGGACTGGATCGCCGCGCCGCCTAGGAAGCAGCGGAAGCCATCGTCGCCGGACGTTATGCGCTGGCGCTGAATAGCGATTGGGTGACGATGCAGCGCGCCGCAGGGCGCTGGGCAGCGAGCAGCCCGATGCGCGGTTGCTGGAAATGGTGCGCCGCCACGGATACGAAACGCAATCCGTCCTGTCGCTTTATGCCGGAATGAATGTCTGGTTTGCCGACGCGCCCGAAGCCGCAGTCGTTTATCGCCAGGTCGGGCGCGTGGCGGTTGTCGCCGCCGCGCCGCCGACAGCGCGCGAAAATCTGGCCGAAGTTACTCGCCGCTTTTTGGCTTATTCCGATGAACAAGACCTGGGTTGCCTGATGCTGCCCGTAGGCGCGGAGTTCGTGGAAATCGCGCGCGCCTGCGGAATGGCGTTGCTAGGCATCGGCGAATCCGGCTATTTCAAATTGCCGGAATGGAAACCGGCGGGCGACCGCGCCAAAAAAGTCCGCGCCGGCGTCAATCAGGCGCGCAAAGCCGGCATACGCATCGAACGGTTACGATCCCAAATCGAACCAGAACGCTCGCACGCGCAAAGAAATAGAATCGCTCTGCCAGACCTGTATCAACACACGCGAAGTGGATGCGCTGGGCTGGTTGCTGGAACTGGATCCGTTCAGCCTGAGCGAGCACAAGCGTTATTTTCTGGCGCGCGACGACGCCAGACGGCTGGAAGGAATGCTGGCCCGTTCGCCGATTTATGCGCGGCGAGGCTGGTACCTGGAAGATTTGATCCGCCGCCCGGACGCAGAAGGCGGCGTCAGCGAATTGCTGGTGGTCGAAGCGATTCAGCATCTGGTGGCGGAAGGCGCGGAACTAGCCACACTGGCCACTTCACTGCTGGCAGGCATTGATTCCGGCCAACTGACCGGCCCTTTCAAACAAGTGGCACGCGTGCTGACGCTGGTTTACGAATACCTGGACACCTTTTATCACTTCAAAGCCCTGCACCGTTTCAAATCGAAATTCCCGCCGTCGTTCGTCGAACCGGAGTACGTGACCATTTATCCGCCGCGCATCCGGCTGCGAATGGTCTACGCCGTAATCGGCGCATTCGATCCGGCAGAATTTACAGGCGTGTTGGCATCGAAAATAAAAGGCTGTGGCGCAATTCATAAGGCCAGCGTTTTTCAGCCGTCAGGCCACCGCTGACACTGAGGGCACATTCAAAATCAATCGGCAGATTGGCGCGACCGGTTCGTTGATACTGCACTATCCGTTCACCAACAACCGCCGCTGGCGACGATCCGGGAACCTGATCGAATCATCACGCGGCGGCTATTTGCATAATTCCTGCCACAGCGCCCTGTAATACCGCATCAGCCGGAGCGGGTCGCTGGTTTCAGGGATTTCGGCCAGACAGTAGCGGTTGTAGCCTGCGGCTTTCATCAGCCGGAACAAATCGCGCCAGGGATATTCAGGCTTCCACAGTTCGTTGATGTGCGCATTGCGCAGGTAAGGCTTGAGCATCGCGAAGCTCTCTTTAATCGAACCGTTCATCAGGTCTTCCGGGTTTGAGTTCCAGCATACGCCTACCTGCGGATGATCGGCGGCTTTCATCATTCCGGCCATACGCGGCGGATGGCTGGAATCACGTCCGTGAACTTCGACCCAAATTTCGACGCCGTAATTTTTCGCAGTCTCGCCGCATTCTCGAAGCCCTGCCCCGATTTGCGCGATGGTCTTTTCTTCCGGGGCTTCTTTGGGAATGCCGTTCGGACGGACTTTGACGCCGAGCGCGCCGATGTCGTGCGCGAGTTCAATGAAGCGTTTGCATTCGTCAATGTTCTTGCGAAGAGCGGCGGCATCCGGAGAATGAAATTCGCAGGTGCTGCCCAAACTGAGCAGGCGAACTTTGGTTCCGGCAAAACGGCTTTTCACCTCGGCGCGTTGCTCTTTGCTCAGGCCGGGTTCGACACCGTGTTTGTGCGTGGTGCGGAGTTCGACTGCTTCAAAGCCCGTGGCTTCGCAGTTTTTGATAAGCGTCGGAATGTCCCAGTCTTTGGCCAGGTTGTAAGTCACCAGACCGAGTTTGAATCCGCCGCCGCCGAGCGCCGGATTGGCGATTTTCTGCGCGGCGATTGATTCGATAGCAGCCGGCAATGCCGCGCCGGCGGCCAAGCTCATTTGCAAAAAGTCGCGTCGTGATGAATTGCGTGTGGTCATTGTGATAATTTGCGTTGCTGGAAACTTCCCAAGCTTTAGAATTCAGAGGTGAGCGTTTGATTATTTCCCTGCTGGCGGCCCTGGATATAAGGCGCGGCATCGGCATCAAAAATCAATTGCCGTGGCGATTGTCCGCCGACCTGAAAAATTTCCGCGAACTGACAATGGGACATCACCTGATCGTCGGTCGCAAGACTTATGAGTCCATCGGCAAACCGCTTCCAGGCAGGCTGATGATCATCGTCACCCGCGACCGCAGCTTCCAGGCCGAAGGCTGCTTCGTTCGCCATAACGTTGAAGAAGCGATTTCGCTCGCCCGGCAGCGCGGTGAAAGCGAAGTCTTCGTGTGTGGCGGCGCGGAAATTTACGCCCAAACGCTCGGCTTGGCCGACAAACTCTACCTGACTTTGGTTGACGCCGAAGTCGCCGCCGACACGTTCTTCCCGGAATTCGCGGAAAAAGATTGGTGTGAACAGGAACAGGTCTTTCACCCGGCGGATGAAAAGAACCAGTTCCCATTCACCTTCAAAGTGCTGGTTCGGAATGCTTAAGAACTGCGCCCGGCAATCATCCGGTAAAGCAACAACAGAATGACCGCGCCGATGACGGACATAATGAAGCCGGCACTGTAATGCGAACGCCCGAACAACATTCGCCCCAGAAAGGTTCCGACGAAGGAGCCGGCGATGCCCAGCACGGCGGTCATAAGCAATCCCATCGGGTCTCTTCCCGGCAACACGAATCTGGCGACCAAACCGACAATCACGCCGATGATGACGGCCCAAATCAACTCGAACAGTCCCATAACGAAAGCCTCCTTTGGCTAGGAAAGGGTTTGTGACAACTCGTTTTTCGATTGGTTACTACGCGAAGGAATTGAAAACGCGCGCATTCTAAACCGAAGCGCCATCAATGCAAACGTAACGCAAACGCTATGAAGCAATATCTCGATCTGCTCTCGCACGTACTCGAACATGGAACCCGGAAAAGCGACCGCACCGGAACCGGCACGCTATCAGTCTTCGGCTATCAAATGCGGTTCGACCTGACAGCAGGCTTTCCGCTGCTGACGACCAAACAACTGCATCTGCGTTCGATCATCGTCGAATTGCTTTGGTTTTTGCGCGGAGACACCAACATCAAATTTCTGCACGATCATAAAGTCACCATCTGGGATGAATGGGCTGACGAAAATGGTGAGTTGGGGCCGGTTTATGGCTATCAGTGGCGCTCGTGGCCGAATCCCGACGGCACGCATACGGATCAAATCGCGAACGTCGTCGAACAAATCAAACGCAATCCAGACAGTCGCCGTCACCTGGTTGTGGCTTACAACCCAAGCTTCGTTGACCAACAAGCCTTGCCGCCTTGCCACGCGCTGTTTCAGTTTTACGTCGCGAACAACAAACTCTCCTGCCAGCTTTATCAGCGTTCGGCGGATATTTTTCTGGGCGTGCCGTTCAACATTGCGAGCTACGCTTTGTTGACTTCGATGATTGCGCAGCAATGCGATCTGGAAGTCGGTGAATTTGTATGGACGGGCGGCGACACGCATCTGTACCTAAACCACATCGCACAAGCCAAACTGCAATTGAGCCGCGAACCATTTCCGTTGTCCAAACTGAAGTTTAAACGCCGCCCGGCTTCGATCTTCGATTACGAATATGACGATTTTGAAATCGACAATTACCGGCATCATCCAAAAATAAGCGCGCCCATTGCCGTTTGAAGTGATGGGCGCGCCGATTTTTGTCTGTCGTGTCGGTGGCGAGCAGGGATGCTCGCGTACCCGGCAAACGATCAATATTCCAGATTGTCTTCGTAAATCATGTCGGGCACTTTGTAGCGCATATTCAGCTTCAGCACTGTCGTACCCGGGAATTCGGCATAAAAGCGAATGAAGCCGCTGTCTTTGTCAATGAACGGCTTGCCTTCAAACTGGCGCGGAAAAACGAATTTCGCGCCCATGCCATCGTCGGTCGGAGCGAGATACTTATCCAGGAATACACGCTTGCCGTCTTTTCTTTCCAGGTAGGTGGTGTTCTTCAGCGTTCCGACGTTGGCGCTGCTGAAGACCTGCATCGCCGGGCCGGAAAGGCGGCGGTCGGCGGAGTTGTAGTCCACGGCGACGACTATGAACTGATCGGATTTCTGATTGGCGAATGCTGTCAGAGCTTCGGTCATTTGCGGATTTTTTAGAATGAGTTGACGCGCAATGGCCTGACGGATGGGTTTGGCGCTCAGGAAGCGAATGCCGTAACCGATGTTGGTGGCTTGGTTGTATGCGCCTTCGGTGCCGCGGTTGCCGGCAGCGCCGCGATTTGAAGTCGGGCTGTAAAACATCTCCGAAGTATTTGTTTCGTTTTGAGTTTGTCCCCAGGCCGAATCGTTGAGCATCTTCGTCACGTCCTTATCCGACCATTCCGTCCAGGGCTTCATTTTCTTTTGCGCCCCGGCAACAACGGTCAGGACGAACATCAGCAAAAGAGCAATGACTATCTTCTTCATTCGTGTAACCTCCGAAATAAAAATCATCGCCAGCCAATACGGGCTGAGTTTGGCTGACAAGGAAACTGTTATTGGCAACTGAAATCGAGAAATGTCGAAAAGCGATCCGAACCGTGATCCAGCGCAATGTCTTGCCGCGCATAATCAATGTGCATCGCCGACATCAGCAATGTAGCGCGTTCATCCACCAGCCGCAAACTTAAAGTTTCGGTGAAGCCTTCACCGGAAATCAACTCCGAAAGCAGGAAATGACGGCAGGCAAACGGCGGAACGACGCCGAGCGAGACTTTGGAAATCAAACCTCGCGCGCCGAACAATTCCAAAGCCGGACGCGCTTCCAATCCATGATCGTCAATGTTGACGACCCCGATCAATTCATCGAACTGCATCGAAGTTTTGTTTTTCGCCAGCCGCGCGCCGGAAACAATGTAATCAGTGGCGAGACCGCCGCGCGGTTTGGCGGTTTGATACCAACGCGCCGAACGCAGCCCCGGACGAAAATGCGTAAAGGCGTAAGCGTCCCACTCTTCCACGCGAACGGCGACTTTGAACAAGGTGTGATTTGTTTCAGGCGAAATGGCGACGGCCAAGCCGCCGAACATCTCTTTGCCAAAGGAAAGCTGTTCAGGATCGAGCGCGCAGCTTTGATGCGCCGCCAATTTGATAACGCCACGCTCGGTTTGCGAGGGCAAGACGGCGGCAAGCTTTTTGTCGGTCAAGCCGGACCAGACGACTTCGCCGCGTTCGTCCACGGCAAACGGGTAAAGCCACAAAGCCTCTTCCAGCGGCAGCCCCGCGCCCAGATAAAACTTCGAGTTCAAAGTCAGGCCGCCGATTTTCTTATTGCGAAACAGCAGCGGCGAATAAAGCACGTTCTTCGCTTTGAAATTGCCCGCGCCATCGAAAGGCGCGGCGGCGGGTTTCTGTTTGAAAACTCCCTGATGAATCGGATGCTCAATGCTGAAGCGTTTTTGCGTGCTGCGGCGGATCATCAAAAAGCCGAAGCTTTTGGCCGTGCCTTCTTCGTTGACGACCGAAAGCAGGCCGTGCGACCGATGTTTGCCGACGACTTTCGCCGACTGGGGATTGTTGACGACGCTGCCGGAATTCAAGTCGAACAACAGCGAAGCATGCGGCTTCAAGTCGTAACGCAGCGCAGCCAAGCGTTTGCCCAACGGATCCGTGATGACCAATTCGCCCGCGCTGCGCTCAGCGTTCGGGTTGAAGAGGCTGAACACGCATTCATATTCGGCCAACGAAGGAAACGGCATCGAATAAAAAAAGCCGGTCGTGTTTTGCCATTGCGGCGGGTCGGGATTGGCGTGGATGTTGTCGAAAGAATCCGCCGTTTGCCAACGCACGAAAGCCGAACTGAACAAATCGCCGGCGTGCAGTCGCTCGCGGCCTGTTGGCCGCAATCGGACTTTCATCCCACCCCAAAATTGCTTTCGCTCGCCGATCAATTCGCGGACGGGAATGACAGTGGTGTTCATCGCCTTGACGGTCACGCGGCGAGCGACGCCGCCTTCGCCCATTGCCTGCCCTTCGGCGTCGTAAAGGTAAATTTCGTATTCGGTCGCGTCTTTGCCGTCGGCATGGCCGGTTGCACCGGAAAAAGTGTCGGAGGTCAGAATCAGCTCGCTGTGAATGCCAAGCTCCGCGTCTTCCACAATGAAAGGCGCGACAACATCCAACCAGCATTGTTTTGTTTTGTTTTCCTGGGAATGAATTGAAGGAAGGGGAAGTAGAGCCGCCGAAGCAGAGCCTGCCAGCGAACAGGAAATCGTAGCCAGAAATCTCCGGCGATCCGGATGTTTCATCGGATTGAAACTCTTCGGCAGGCGAGCGTAAACAATTGCCAAACCTGGCGCTTGCTTACGCCCGCCTACCGCATTGAATTTAGAAATTGAGCCGGGCAACGATTTGAATCAATCGTCCGCCAGGGTCTTGAGTGTTGCTGGTGTCCTGGAACGCCGAAGTTACCTGACCGAACAACTGATTGTTGAAATTGGTCAGATTGGTGCTGGCCAGGAAGTTGATGTTGTTGAAGGCATTCAGGAATTCACCGCGCAGCTCGAAATTGACTTTTTCGGTAATTCTGAACCGTTTGACCGCGCTCATATCGAAGCGTGTGAACTTCGGCCCGGTGACATACAGGTTTTGCCGCGCGCAATCGCCCGTCACCACTTGAATGCAATTTCGATTGTTGGCCGGCGCAATGTAACGCCCGGTCGGCGCGCCCAGCGAACCATAACCGGAAGGATCGGTCGCGCTGACGCTGAAAGCTTTGATCGTGTTATCCACGATGTCTTTCGGCAGGTGATAAGCGACCTTCGCCGCATCGTCGAAATACAAGCCGAACGATTGGCGGAATTCTTTTTCGGTCATGCCCACCAGATTGACGTTGCCGAAATCCTGTATGCGTCCGCTTTGCACGCGGCCAGTGCCGTGGAATTCCCAACCGCCGACAAATTGATTCAGGAAGTTTCCGACTCCGCCCCACAAGGCTTTGCCGCGTCCGAAGGGCAGTTCATAGACCCAGTTGACCTTGAACGAATGCGCCACAAAACCCGGAGTGCCGGCATTTAGCGTGTTGACGCGCGGCGTGCGGAACGAAAAACGCGAGGAACTGAAACCTTTTGCCCAGGCATAGTTCGATTGAATCAGCAACCCGGCGGAAAGGCGACGACGGAATTCCACTTGCATCGAATCGTAGCGGGTGTAACCGCCGTTGCCGGTGAAAAAGACGCCTCCGCGCAAATCCGGATTGGTTAGGAAAAAGTTTTTCGGCAAACCGGCATTGATGGCCAGAGCGCGACGGTTAGCGTCGGTATGCAAATTCGCCGCGAAAGTGAGCGGCGCGGGATTGTTCACGGCCAGCGGATTGACGAAGGTGTTGTTGGCAAAAAGCGTCGAAGTATAACGCGCAGCATCGCTCGCTTGCGCCGCTGGAATGCCGCTGAAATAAGCCAGCGTAATCGGCAGCGGCGAAGTTCCCGTTCCCGGCCCAAAGTATCTGAACGTTGCGCCGCGGTTTGCCGCTATATTGGCCTGCAAATTGGCTTGCGCCAGTTTGAACTCGTTGAGCATGCCGTTTTCGGCAATGTTTTGTTCAACGCTGTTCAGGTCGTATTCCGTCCAGCCGCGCAGATTACGCGTGCCGACGTAACGGACTTCAATCGCCATGTTTTTGGTGATTTCGCGCTGAATGCCGAACGTCCAGGATTGCGAGTAGGGAACCTTAATGTTCGGATCGAAGATGTTGGCGTCGCCGGTGATGACTTCCGTCAAAGGAAATGCGGGCGTTGGAGCAAACGCAGGCGCGCCAAGCCGGCTGGTTTGACGCAACAACACCGGCAATTCATTGATCGGCGACAGGTTGCCGATGGTCAGGCTGCGGTCGGCGTTAATGGACGAACCGGGATTGGAACCGAACACGCCGGAAAAATCGCCCAGTCCGTTGCGGTTGTAGGCGATGGAGTATCCGGCGCGAAGCACTGTTTGCCCACCGTCGCCGATCAGATTTTTCATCCAACCGCTGTCGGTTCTAGGCGTCCAGGCGACGCCGAAATTGGGGGCGAAGTTTTTATAATCGGTGTTGTAAGCATTGTCGCCTTTGGCAAAAGGAATGAATTGCGTGACCTGCCCGGGTTGCGTGCCGGGTTTGAACAGATTGCCCAAACCGGAAACACCGAACAGCCCGGCCACGGTCGCCGTCGAATAGCCGTCATTAAGCGCGGTGTAAGGCCCTTGCACATCCCAACGCAAGCCGTAATTGACCGTCAGGTTGGGACGCAGGCGCCAGGAATCCTGAGCAAAGATGCCGAGTTGGCGTTGACGACCGCGATTGACCGATTCGCCCAGGTAAACGTATTGATTTGTTTTTTCATCCAGCACTGCGCTGGCGGCAATGGCCGTCACGCGACCGGTCAGCACGGCATAAATTCCCTGCGCGGCGGTCAGGTTGGCGGCTGACGCACCGGGAAAGTTCGCAGTGGTAAACATGTTGATGGCCGGGTCGTTGGAATTCACGCCAAAACTGAGATTAGGAGCCAGTCCTGGACGACTGTGCAGAGTCAGATTGAAGTGTTGATATTGACCGCCGAAGCTCATGTTGTGCGAACCACGCGTCCAACTAAGCGTGTCGCTGAATTCGCGCAGAAGCGGATTGCGGCGGCTGGAGTTCGGCGTGGTGGTGGCGTTGGTGATGCCGGCGGCGGCGAACAATCCGCCCGTGGCCGCGCCGGTTCCGAAAGTGAATCCGCCCTGATTGGCCAGCGCCTGGTTGAGCGTCAGCGCGCTGACTTCCGGGTTGAAACGCGAGGGGCCGCCGGACATGCCGGCGCGAGCTTCGTTGACCACGGTCGGCGATAAGGTCGAACGCACCGCCAGCGATCCGGTGTAACGGTCGCCGATTTGGCTGCCCTGATTCGGGAAGCCGGGAAATGCCGGGTCGCGATTATTCAAAAAGTCCGGCGAGGAATTGATCTTCTGATAATTCCAGGTCAATTCAATGTGATGTTTATCGGTCGCATTCACGTCGAAGCGCGCAGTTGGAAAGTAAGTGGTGTTGTTGCCGGTCGCCACGTAAGCGAAACGCTCCTGGTTCGGGTCCGTCAACGGAGTAATTCCGCCGCTGCTGGTTGCATTGCGAATGTCCGTCAGCAACTTGCCGATGATCGGATCGGGCGTGGAGGTTTGGCCGTTCCGCGCGGCTAACTCGTACAAGTTGACTTCTCGCACCGCACCGCCTGCAACCGCGTATCGGAAAAAGCCCGCTTGGGTTCGTTGGTTAAAAATAGTGCGTGTGCGATTGGCGGCGTTGGGTAAACGGAACTCTTCATAATTGACGAAAAAGAAAGCTTTGTTGCGTCCGTCGAAGGCCGCCGGACCGAAAATCTTTTTGGGAAACAGGAACGGCCCGCCAACGCGAAAACCGTATTGATTGAGCAAAATGCGCGCTCGCTCGGCTTTGCATTTTTCGGCGTCGTAAGCTTGCGCAACCGTGCCGCAAGTCAATCCGGTGTCTTTATGAATTGGCGCACCATCGCGATTGTTGAACCAGTAATTGGAATTGAGTACCGGGTTGCGATGATATTCGTAAAGGCTCCCGTTGAATTCATTGCCGCCCTGACGAGTGACGAATTTGATTTGCGTGGCACCGCCACCGCCGTTGTCGGCTCCTGGCGTGGCTGTGGAAACGGTCACTTCCTGAATGGCGTCCAGGCGCGGCGCGACACGAGCAAAAAATCCGTCTGTCGTCTTGTTGTTGTTGTCCTGCACGTTGATGCCGTCAATGGTGATGTTGATGGCGTTTTCCGGCAGCCCGTTGATCGTCGCATCGCGCGTCAATCCCGGAGCGTCCACTCCCGGCAGAAAAACGATGAAGTTGAGCGCGTTCCGCGAATTTAGCGGCAGATTGATGATCTGATTGACATTAAGCGTGGTGGAAATGTTTGCGGATTGGGTTTGCAACACTTCTGCGCCGCCCTGCACCGTGACTGATTCACTGGCCGCGCCGACTTCCAAGGTGATGTTCACGGTTGCCGGAACGCCGGCATCAATTTTGACATCGCGCACGACCACGGTTTTGAACCCGCCGGCGGTGACAGTCACGTTGTAAGTTCCCGCGCCCAACGAAGGCACTGTGTAAGCGCCGCTGCTGGAACTCGCTGCCCGGAAATCCGCACCGGTCGCCAGATTTCTGACTTCGATGGTCGCGCCGGACACCACCGCGCCGTTGGGATCGGTGATTGTTCCCGATAAAGGAGCGCTCACCTGCGCAGCAACGGTCAATGACAAACATAGTGCAAA
This sequence comes from uncultured Heliomicrobium sp., assembly GCA_964603695.1. Classification (GTDB taxonomy): domain Bacteria; phylum Acidobacteriota; class Blastocatellia; order RBC074; family RBC074; genus RBC074. Next base: position 2,067 of record CAZRXE010000891.1, on the reverse strand, counting down.
TGGAAGGACGAAAAGCGAAAGAACGGTTTTAGGTTTCATGCGGGTAATCCTCAAGTCAAAACAGGCGGGATGCGCAATCAAACAACGCGGACAAGCCCGACCTGATGATGCTTTATCTTTGATTTAGACGGTTGAGCCTGAGCAGTGGTGCTGATGACTTCAGACGGCTGGACAACGCCGGCTCTCTGCCACAGGCAGCATACAACCACTGCCTCTTATCACTCGTCACTGCGTGTCATTGCTCAGCAGGGATTGGCGAATGCCTTCAATCAACAACGATTGTTTGTGTCTTAAACTTTTAGGTGATGTGAGCGCGTTGATGAACCGATAACGCTGGGGTAAGAAACTGTCCTTATTTAACCGTGACCGCCTATTTTCCCTCGAACCAGGAACCGAACTTCCACTCAGGACAATGGATTCACTCCCAGCTTGCCAAATTTGGAAAACACGACCATCGCCGCCGCAGGCAAACAGCATTCCCGTCAAGAACTTTGAAGTTACGTGTTGATATTCGACCAGTTAGCCAATCAAGTCCGCGCATCTTCTGAAACCACCTCCTAACTTGATTCATTTTTCTGGATTTCATTTAGTTTTTCGTAGATCGTCTGCAAGGCATTTTCCTGTTTTACACAAAAAAACGGGGAGAGGCGCAGCCAAAACCGTGCCTCTCCCCGTTTGAAGATCGGATAGGTCGAACTAGAAGTTGATCCGTCCGACGAGCTGGATCAAGCGTCCGCCCGGATCGTTCGTTGTCGAAAGATCGCGGTAGGCTTGTGTCACTTGTCCGAAGGTCGCGTTCGCGAAACCGCCGATCACATTCGTATCATTCGCCGGGTTGCCGACGATGAAGTTGATGTTGTTAAAGGCGTTCAGGAACTCGGCGCGGAATTCAAAGTTCACCCGTTCGGTGATCTTCGTCTTTTTGACTATGCTCAGATCGTAGCGGGCGAAATTCGGTCCGTAGAGAATCAGGTTCGTTGTTCCGCATTGGCCGGTAAAGGATTCAATACAGCCGCCGCTGCTGGCCGGAGCGATATACCGTCCGGTCGGCGCGCCCAGCGTGCTGTAACCATCGGCACTGGTGGGACTAACATTGAAAGCGCGGCGCGTGTTGTCAATGATGTCCTGGGGCAAGTGATAAGCGATTCTGCCTGCATCATCGAAGCGAATCTTGGCGGCCTTCTGCAATTCCGCGCGTGTCATGCCGACCAATTGCACGTTGCCGAAATTATACGGCGTACCGCTTTGCACGCGGGCCGCGCCGTGGAATTCCCAACCGCCAACCAGACGATCAAGCCCAGCGCCCACGCCGCTACCGAACATCTTGTTGCGACCGAACGGAAGTTCATAAATCCAGTTGACCTTCAGCGCGTGCGTGATGTTGAACGGAGTCACCGTCTTGCTCAGCGACATATCACGGAAGGTCGAAGGCTGCCCCGCGACCACGGCACTGCTCGCAAAGGCATTGGTGAAGCCTTTGGCGAATGTGTAATTGCCCTGCACCAACAGGCCTTTCGACAGGCGGCGGCGCAATTCAACTTGCAACGAGTCATAGGCCGTGCGTCCGTTGTTTTCGATGGACCAGCCGCCACCGAGCTTGCCGGGATTGACCAGGAAGAAATTCGCCGGCAAACCTGCCGCCAAACCGTTGTTACGGAAACCGGCATTGTTGATAAATCCACTTGCGCCAATTCCAGTACCAATGCCAGCGAAAGTGGCGGGAGATGGGTTTCTAATTGCCAGGGCATTGACAAAGGTGGCATTAGCAAAATTGGTATTGCTATAGTTCGCCGCAGTGCCCGCAGCCGACGCCGCTTGACCAGTAAAGAATGCCAGCATAATCGGCAACGGCGAAGTTCCGGTTCCCGGCCCAGCATAACGGAAATTTGCGCCCCGGCCCGCCGCAATGTTGGCTTGCAGGTTGGCTTGTGCCAGCTTGAATTCGTTCAGGAAACCGTTTTCAGTCAGGTTGACTTCATTCAGGTTGAATTGCTGCCAGAGCTTGACGCCGCGATTGGCCACATAGCGAGCTTCAATCACCGTGTCCTTGTTGATTTCACGCTGGAG
>CAZRXE010000890.1:0-4659 GCA_964603695.1 uncultured Heliomicrobium sp. | reverse complement strand
CATGGAGATGGTTCCGCGCTCATTCTGGTCCTGGGACGTGGCCAACGAAAACATGGCAATCTGGAATCTGGCCATGGATGTGTTTCGCTATGTGGACAGCGACGGCACTTACGGCAACAACTCCCGCAACGAATTTATGGGGTTTCCTTCCAGCAATGACTTGGCCAGTGTTTATGGTGAAGGTTTTCGTTGGGGGGCCACCACGCTGGCTAAATGCATCACGTATTCCAACTCGGAATGTGGGCGCATTCTCCAATCAGATATTGGCTGGAACCCAGCTTACTCCTGGACGACGGATATGAATGTTTCGTTATATGGCACGGCGAAACTGCTTCATCCGGTCAATATGCACGAGTTAGGACATGCCTGGGGAGCGCAGCGCGGTCCATACCGCGAAACGTATGATTACGACATTCCGACTGTGATGCAGGGAGACCGTAGCAACGACATCGTGGAGGACGGGAAAGGTGTGCATGCGGCGGATGCTAATATGATCCGCAGACTGTATTCGGATCAACGCGCCGTCAATACTACGTGGCGTGATGTGGGAGTGGAATCATATTACGCTTCAAATGGGTTGAATAACTCCCGGCCTAATGCTCTGGTTTACCGTCCGGGGCAAAGCATCACGCTAAACGATGTCACCGTCGAAAACATCAGCCGCAATGCGGTGTCCGATCTGCGCATACGGTTTTACCTTTCGACCAACAACATTATTTCAACAGGCGATTACCAAATGGGGGGTTATTGGTATTGGACTTCGTTCGAGGGCGAGCGCTACAACGTCAGCAGCTATACAACGACGATTCCCGCTAACACTCCGCCCGGCACTTACTATATTGGCGCAATTGTCACGATCAACGGCTATGAGGATGACAATTGGTGGGGCAACAACAGCATCTACTTTTTTGATCGCATTACCGTGGTTTGCAACGGCGCGTTTTCTTTCTCTTCCGCCGGTCGTTCCGTCGGCAGCGGCGGAGAGGCGGGCAGCGCCACGTTGATTGGGTCCGGTAGCGCCTGTCCGCGAACGGCCTCCAGCACAACGAGTTGGTTGGCGATTTCAAGCGGCGGCAGCGGCAATGGCGGCGGCACGATTTCTTTCACGGCGGCGGCCAACACCGGCTCGGCGCGCAGCGGGGCCATCACGGTAGCTGGCGCGCAATACGTCGTTTCACAGGCCGCCGGCTGCCTGGTCACGACAGCCACTTCATTGAGCGTGCCGGCAACTTTTACCGGCTCTCTGACGACCGGCGATTGTCTTTCCAGGCAAAGACTGGTTGCCGGACTGTATCGGCCTTACGCCGACCGATTTACATTCAGCGGCACGGCTGGTCAGCGAATCGCGCTGACTCTGCAATCAGGCAGTCTGGATACTTACATTTACATTCTCAGCCCTTCGGGAGCGGTGTTGGCATCGGATGATGACAGCGGAGGAGGCACGAATTCACGCATTCCGGCCAGTGGCTTCCTGACCTTGCCCACAACAGGGACTTACACCATTGAGGTGACATCCTACCAACAAGGCGTAACCGGCAATTACCAATTGCTCCTTACCAAACTTTAAGCCAGGGGGCCAAAGAATCCAGCCTGATTCGGCGTAGGGGCAGACACACAGGTCTGCCCCTACGTCGAACACCGCTTGGCCCTGCATTGGAAATCAGCCGAGTTGCCATTTGATTCGCGTGTAAGCGATGCGGAAGCCCTGGCGTTCGGCGTTGCGTTGGGAGCCGCTGCCGGGCAGTGCGCCCATCATTGCCAGGTCGCAGCCCTGTCCGACAGCGTAGCGCAGGCGGGCTTCGAGCAGGGCCAGTTGCGCGCCTTGTCGGCGGCCTTCGGGAACGGTACTGGCACCGGCTAGCAAAGCCACGCCGTCATGAATGCTCAGACTGCCGGTGGCAATCGGCTGGCCGTCGAGTTCCGCCAGAAAACAGGGTGCATTTTCCTTGCGCGCGCCGATGCGAAACAGCGAAAAGATTGAATCATTGATGCTGATATCCGAACTCCAACCTCGGACGGCGGTTTCCGCCCACAGTTCCCGTTCCGCTTCGTTCTCGCCAATCAATCTGACTTTGATGTCGTCATTGATCCTGCCGCTCAGTTGCCGACCGTCGTGCAGCGGACGATAAAGAATGCTGGTGAATTCCATAGGGAAATAGCCGCGTTCGTTGAGCAGCGCCAGCGCGCCGGCATCGGCCAGTGGGCTGACTTCGTGGAAAACGTCCGCGCCGCGTTGGCGGAAGAAGTCTTCCAGTGTTTGCATTTCTTCGGCGGTGACGGGTTGATGGATGCCCAGGCCGAAGGTTTGCGTCAGCGGCGAGCCTGCGCCGTCGAACATCGCGTAAGCGCCCGCTACTTCGATCCATTGCGCGCCGACTTCGGGCGACGTGGCGGCGCGGGCTTCGACAAAACCGGCGTTGCTTTTGGCTTCGGTTTTTTCCAGGCGGCGCGCTAGGGACAGGTCGGAGAGAATGAGTTCGTTGTTAGTCATTGGATTCGTTTTCAAGGTGCAAGTTTGACGCGCCGCAGCATTTCAGTGAAGCGTGCGTCGTTGCGCAAAATATCGTAGATCGGATCGGTTTTCAGCGCGCGGATGTTTGGAGAACGCTCTTCGTAGGTTTTTTCCAGATATTCAAAAGCTTTATCCAGATTGCCCAAGCCTGCGTACACCGCGCCGTAGTTCGCCGACGCAACATAAGTGAGGCGGGCGAGTTCGTCCAGTTTGCCCAGGCTTTGCCGCGCACGGTCAGGCTGGCCGGCAAGGCCGTAAGCGAAGCCCAGCAGCGCGGTGAAATCGGGAAATCTGGGAGAGGCGGCCACGGCTTTTTGAAATTCGGTGATGGCTTCGTTGTATTTTTCCTGCTTGAGATGGCAAAGCGCCAGGTAATTCAACGCCGTCAGCGAATTCGGTTCCTGGTCGAGCATCTTTTGCAAAACGGAAATGGCTTCGTCGTAACGGCGCGAGCGGTAAAGAATGCTGCCCAATTGTGTGCGCGCCACCGGCGAATAGTTGTCCATTTCCAGCGCCAGATTCGCCTCGCGCACGGCGTCGTCGAATTTGCCCAGCGACGCCAGCAAGCTGGAGTACCAAAGATGCGCGTTGGCGTAGCCGGGTTTCAACTGAATCGCGCGTTGGAACTCGCGGTCAGCGTAATCCCAATCCCAGTAATAATCCGTCAGCAATCGGCCCATCGAAGCGTGCGCTTCGGCCAGTTGATCGTCAATTCGCAAAGCATGCGCGGCGGCTTCGCGCGCGGGCGGCATCACTTCCATCGGCGGTTTGACGTGATAGGCGCTGAGGGCGGAGTAGGCATCGGACAGGCCGACATAAGCCATCGCGTAGCTCGGATCTTTTTCAATTGCCTGTTTGAAATAATCCATGGCCTGCGTCATCCCGGCGGCGGTGCGTTTGTTCCAGTAAAAAATGCCTTGCAGATACAGCGGGAAGGCTTCGGAATTTTGGGTCTGGCGTTTGGCGATTTGCGTTCGTTCCGTGTTGCTCAACTGTTGGCGCAGTTTTTGGGCGATGTTGCGCGAAAGCTCTTCCTGCAAGGCCAGCACGCCGTTAAGCGGCCCTTGAAAGGTTTCCGACCATAGCGACTCAGCGTCCGCCGTTCGCAGCAATTCCAGTTGAATGTGGAATTGATTGCCTTCCTGCAAGACGCGGCCTTTGACCACCGCGCGGACTTTCAGGCTTTTGCCGGTTTCGACCGGATCGGCCTCGCGGTCTTTGTAAACGAAGGCCGCGCTGCGCGAAATAACGCGCAGCGCGGTTAGTTGCGAGAGATTGTCAATCAGGCTTTCGGTCAGGCCGTCCGACAGGTATTCCATTTGCGGATCGTTGGTCGCATTGACGAAAGGCAGCACCGCCACCGAATCAATGGTCTTGTCGCGCCAGGGCTGCCAATAGATCAGCGCGGTCAGCGTCAATAGCAACGCCAGTGCGATGAGCGACAAGTTGCGCGGCAACAAGGTGGCGGCCGCAGCTTTCGGTTTGGCGACGGACTGAGCGACGGCGCGCGTGGCGAAGGTGGTTTGCTCGGCGTTGTTGGCGGTCGCGCCGACGGGCAGCATCAGAATGTCGTTCTTGCCGCCGACGTAGCCTTTCAGTTTGGCCTCGAATTCCAATTCTTCTTTCAATCGTTTTAAGTCGTCGCCGACAGCGCGCGCGGACGGGTAACGTTCGTCAAGCGGTTTGGCCAGTGCGCGATTGACGATTTCCTGCAAGGCCGCAGGCAGCGCCGTCCGGTAAGCGTTGAGCGGACGCGGATCGCCGCTGAGCAGGGCGGCCAGCACGTCTGCGGTGGTTTCACCCGTGAACGGCGCGCGGCCCGACAGCAGTTCGTACATCACCACGCCCAGGCTGAACAGATCGCTGCGATGATCCACCTCCAACCCGCGCGCTTGTTCCGGCGACATATAACTGACCGTTCCCATCACTATGCCGGGCGCGGTGGAGAAAGAGTAGGAGGGGACGGGCGGAAGGGGAGAAGAGGAGATGGGGCGATCGGGGGAAGAGGAGAGTTTGCGTTTCCTTGTCTCTCTGTCTCTCTGTCTCCCCTTCTCCCTGTCTCTCCATTTGTCCGTTAGTTTGGCGAGACCAAAATCCAACACCGTCACCAGGCCGTCGCGGCGCAGCATGATGTTTTCGGGTTTGAT
>CAZRXE010000889.1:0-19965 GCA_964603695.1 uncultured Heliomicrobium sp. | reverse complement strand
TCGCGGCAGCCGTAGTGGCCGCCGCACCGCGTTTGGGAACGGCTGATGTGCCGGAGTTGCCCAAAGCGGACGGCAGTGGCGCTTCGCCCGATATGATGCTGGATATGGTTCCGGTCAACGTCGGCGGTGCGACCAAGCCCGCCCGCCTGAAGCTGTCGAGTTTGCGCGGCAAATTGGTGCTGATGGATATTTTCTGGTCGCGCTGCCACCACTGCGAAGAACACGCGCCGCACATCGTCGAGCTTTACAACAAATACCGCCAACGCGGATTCACGGTTCTCGGCGTGGCCACCGACAACAAAGACAGCAAAGACGACGTCACCAGCCTGAAAAATTTCATAGCCAAAGCCAAAATCGCTTACCCCGTTGGCTTCCTGACTTCGGAAATTCGTGCCTATTACGCCGATCCCAAGGACGCCGGCGTGCCGCAAATGGTGCTGTTCGGCACGGACGGCAAAATGGTGTTGCGCGAAGTCGGCTGGAACGACAAAACCGGCGAAAAAGTGAGAAAGGCAATCGAAGCGCAATTGTCCAAAACCCCGGCAGCCAAGGCGGGCGCGAGCGCCGCGCCGCGTAAAGCCAAGGCATAATTCATTCACGTTCGCAGGCTCCGGGTAAATCCGATCCCTTGCCTTACCTGCTTTGATTCAGAGGTGCTTAAGTGTCGAAACCAAAAATTTCCGCTCAATGTTCGCGTTTTCTGTTGACGTTTCTACTGGCTGTAGCGAGCGCCGCGCTTTTGCCGGCGGTGTCCACCGCCAAATTGAAAGTCGGCGGGCTGCCGAAAGATTCCGTCGCGCGCCACACTCTGCGCATGACGGACGGCAAGTATTTCAGTCTGGCCGATCTGCGCGGCAAAGTCGTCGTGCTGGACTTTTTCGCCGTCTGGTGCGGCCATTCGCGGCAACACATTCCCACGATGACCCGCTTTACCGAAGAAGACTCGAAACGCGGTCTACAAATCGTCGGTTTGGCTGTGGACGACGCTGAATCCACGCCCAAGCGCGTGGCGGAATTTATGCAGCAAATGAAGATCACCTATCCGGTAGGAATGATCGAAGACGCTGTCTTTAGAAAGTTCGTGGAGTCCAAGGACGTATCCGTGCCGCAAACCCTCATTTACGGACGCGACGGACGCCTGGTCGCGTTTTTCAGCGGGCATGACGATTATGTTGACGCGCAGATCACGTCTATCGTCAAACGCGAGCTGGACAAACAGTAATAGCCGCTGACATCAACGCTCGAAGCCGGGAGGGCTGGCCGGAACAGAAGACTGTTCACGCCATTATCGCCTGGCTTTTGTTTTTTCCGCTTACGATGACAACTCACGACTCTTTGGTTCTTGCTTCAGCCTCGCCGCGCCGTTCTGAGTTGCTGCGCGCAGCGGGTATCGAATTCACCGTCCGCGTGGCCGACATTGACGAAACCGTCCTGCCCGACGAAGCGCCCGCCGATTACGTCTTGCGCCTTTCGCGCGAAAAAGCCCAAGCCGTCGCGCAGTCCGGCGAAAAGGTACTCGGCGCGGACACAACAGTGGTCGTCGGCGGAGAAATCGCCGGCAAACCGATTGACGCCGAAGACGCCCGGCGAATGCTGCGGCTGCTCAGCGGCCAATGGCACCAAGTTCTGACCGGCGTTTCATTGGTTTGCGACGAACAAGTGCGTTCCGAGCTGGCCGTCACCCGCGTCAAGTTCAGCGAACTGACGGAAGCCGAAATTGATTGGTATGTCGCCACCGGCGAACCGATGGACAAAGCCGGCGCTTACGGTATTCAAGGCTATGCTTCGCGCTTTGTCGAAAGCATCGAAGGCAATTACTCAAATGTAGTTGGGTTGCCGGTGCAAGCGGTATACGAGATGTTGAAACAAGCTTGAGCCATTAACTCGCCGGTTGCGCCTGGAACGGTTTCTGGATGGATTCCAGATATTTGACCAGGTTGTTGATGTCCGCCGCGCTGAAGATCAAGCCCCAAACCGGCATGTCCTTTTTGCCGTGAACCGTCACTTCGCCATCGCCTGCGATTTTCTTGCGGATTTCCTCGGCGGGAAACTTTCCGTTTTTCGGTTCGATGCGCGTCAGATCAGGCGGATGTTTTTTCAAGGACGGAGCCACAGGCCCGTTTCCCGTCGCTTCCACGCCGTGACAACTGGCGCAGTAACTCGCAAACAATTTGCGGCCCCGGGCGAGTTGCTCGTTGTTTTGCTTTTGCGCCGCTGCCGGAAAGGCCAGCAGCAAGCCGGCGCAAACAATCGTGATTGCCAACAATAATTTCATTGCAATGCCTCCTGGAAAAAGAGTTTGGAGAACGTGCAAAGAGGCAATCGCCATTCCGAGCGGAAACCCATTGCTGAGGCTGTTGATTGGCCGATGGTTGGGGAAACTTGCTCACCTGCCCCAACGCGCCGCGCAATATTTCACTTCCGGTTTCGTTTGCCCGTCGGAAGTTCGACCACGGAAAAATCCACCAGATGCCTGTCCACGTTGACGCGATCCACGCGCACGCGAACGCGGTCGCCCAGCCGAAACTTCCGCCTGCCGCCGCGCCCAATCAAGGCGTGGCTGCGTTCGTCGAAATTGTAGTAATCGTCAATCAGCGAGCTGACCGAAACCAGCCCTTCGATAAAGACTTCGTCGAGTTCGACGTAAAACCCGAAATCGCGAACGTTGGTAATCATGCCGTCGAATTCTTCGCCCAGGCGTTCGCTCATAAAGACTGCTTTGCGCCATTCGTCAATTTCGTTTTCGGCGGCGTCGGCATCGCGTTCGCGCTGGCTGGATTCTTCGGCGATCAATTCCAGTTCGCCCAGCGGAATCGGTTTGGGCGCGTTGCGCGAATTCGCGGCCCGCGCGCTACCGCTCGCGGTACTGACTCCGCTGCCGGTGCTGAATCGTTCGCCGAGTTGCAGCAACGCGCGCAAGATGCGATGCACGATCAAATCCGGGTAACGCCGAATCGGCGAAGTGAAATGCGTGTAAACAGGCGCGGCCAGTCCGAAGTGACCCAGATTTTGCGCCGAATACCGCGCGCGTTGCAGCGAACGCAACATCGCATAAGCCAGCACGCGCTCTTCCGGCTTGCCTTCAAGCTGTTTCGACAGCCGCTGATAATCCTTCGAGCCGACTTCGCCAAACGGAAACGTGTAGCCGTAAGCTTGCGCCAGTTGCGCGAATTCGATGACGCGCTGAATTTCCGGCTCTTCGTGAACGCGATATAGCGACGGCACGCCCAGCCGCTCGAAGTGTCCGGCGACGGTTTCATTGGCCAGCAACATGAACTCTTCGATGATGCGGTGGGCGATGTTGCGCTCGGCTTTCAGCACGCCGCCGACACGGCCTTCGTCGTCGAATTCAAAAACCGATTCCGGCAGATTGAAATCAATCGCGCCGCGCTGCGTGCGCATCTTGATGAGGATGCGCGCCAGTTCTTCCATCGTTTTGAACAAGTCCGTCAGAGCTTCAGCTTGTTCATCCGGGCGGAACAAACTGAAGTCCGTTCCACCGGTCAGCAGTTGATTGACATCCGTGTAAGTCATCCGCTCGTTGCTGCGAATAACGCTTTCGCGCAATTCGTATTTGACCACCTGCCCGCGCCCGTTCACTTCCATCAAGGCAGACATCGTCAGCCGATCCACTTTCGGATTGAGCGAGCAGATGCCGTTCGACAAATGCTCCGGCAACATCGGAATGGCGCGTTCGGGAAAGTAAACCGACGTGCCGCGCAGCCGCGCTTCCACGTCGAGCGGCGTGCCTTCGCGGACGTAATAGCTCACATCGGCGATGTGAACGCCGAGATGAAAATTGCCGTTGTCGAGTTTTTTCAAACTGATGGCGTCGTCGAAATCGCGCGCCGTTTCGCCGTCAATCGTGACGGTCGGCACGTCGCGCCAATCCAATCGCCCGGCCAATTGCTCTTCGGTGACAACGGGCGAAACGGCTTCGGCTTCGGCCAGCACTTCGGGCGGAAAAACGTGCGGCAGGTCGTGTTTGAAAATGACCATGGCGATGTCCAGCCCCGGTTCGCTGCTGGAAGCGCCGAGCTTTTCCAGAATGCGGCCTTTCGGATTTTGGCGATGGTGAACGCCGCTGCGCTTCATCGAACCGCTGGGATAGCCCGTGACTTCGACCAGCACAATCCAACCGTCTTCCAGTTCCGCCGCTTCGCCGCCGCCGATTTCAATGTCGAAGGAAAACTTTTCATCCAGTGATTCGACCCAGCTTTCGCGAAAACCGTGATGCAACCGCCCGATGATGCGCAGGTTTCCGCGCTTCAGAATCATTTCAACTTTGGCTTCGCGGTCTTTGCCGCTACTGCCTTTGCTGCCAATTCCTTTGCTGAATGCCGTGCGGGCGAGGCTGACGACCACGCGGTCGCCGTCGTAAGCGCCGTTCAAATCCTCCGCCGCCACGCGAATGCGTCCGCGCGCGCGTTCGTGCGCATCGTCCGGCACGAAGTTGATCGTCTTGCGGCGACGCTGCCGGATTGTGCCGATGAAAGTACGATTGGAATCCGCCCAGCGAAAGCGTTGCCCGTAACGCCGCAACAGGCCTGCGCCCTGCAATTGATTGAGCAATTGCGAAGCGGCTTTCTGCTCGGCGCGACCGAGTTCCAGCACGTCGGCCAGATCGCCCGCAGACAATCCGTCTTCTTCCTGACGAATGGCTTCCAGCAGTTCGTCAATGTTCACCAGCGCGGCGGTTTGATTGGTTTGTTTTTTGTGGCTCATCGGCACAAAGCATACGCAAGCCGCGAGCGGAACGAAACCGGTAAGCGCGAAAGAGGGTTGCCCAAGTTTCAGGCCGCGTGCTATCAACTGCGCCACGGCATTGAAAGACAAGCGCCACTGGCGGGCAAACTCCTTGAGGCATATTCCATGAGCGAAAAACAGACCTACACCTTGACCGTAAACGGGCGGCAGCAACAGGTAACCGTGTCGCCGCAAACCAACCTGATGGACGCGCTGCGTGATGAACTGCATCTGACCGGCACGAAAGACGGCTGCGCCACCGGTCATTGCGGCAGTTGCATGATTATTCGCGATGGCGAAGCAGTGCGCTCCTGTTTAGTTCCGATGAAAAAAGCCGCCGGCGCAAACGTCACAACGATTGAAGGCGTATCGAACGGCGAACTGCATCCCGTGCAACAGGCTTATGTTGACCAGGGCGCAACGCAGTGCGGTTTTTGCACGCCGGGTTTCGTCATGGCGACGATTGCGTTGCTCGAAAAAAATCCGAACCCGACGCTCGACGAAATTTACGACGGCCACAAATGGAATATCTGCCGCTGCACCGGCCACAACGCCATCATCCGCGCTGTTCAGCAAGCCGCCGGTCAGCCGGTTCCGCCGCTTCCCGCAGTCAAACAGCCGCTCAAAGCCATCAGCCAACCGCTTCCCCGCCCGGACGCCATTGAGAAAGTTACCGGCAAAGGCATTTACGCCGACGATCTTTACGTTGACGGAATGCTACACGCCCGCGCGTTGCGCAGCGCACAGCCGCACGCACGTTTGCTGAACGTGGATGTAAGCCAAGCCAAAGCCTTGCCAGGCGTCGTCGCCGTGCTGACCGCCGAAGACATTCCCGGTCGCAAAGATTGTGGCGTTCACGAAGTGGACTGGCCCGTGCTGTGTTACGACAAAGTGCGTTACGTCGGCGATTCAATTGCGTTGGTCGTGGCTGAAACCGAAGCCATCGCCGCCGAAGCCTTGAAGCTGATTGAAGTTAAATACGAACCGCTGCCCGTCGTCACCGGCCCGAAAGAAGCCGCTCTGCCCGACGCGCCGATTCTGCACGCGCAGGTTCCGCATCACGATCCCAACGAACACGGCAACTGCCTGAAACATTACCATCTGGAAAACGGCGACATTGCCAAAGGCTTTGCCGAAGCCGATGTCATCATCGAACGCGAATACAGCACGCAAACCGTCGAACACGCCTTCATCGAACCCGAAGCCGGATTGGCCGTGCCCGATCCGACCGGAAGAATCACGGTCTATTGCGGTGGACAAATCCCTTTTGGCGACCGCGCGCAAATCGCTGCGTCATTGGCGTTGCCCGAAGACCAAATCCGCGTCATCAATTGTCTGATCGGCGGAGCCTTCGGCGGCAAAGAAGACGTGTCCGTGCAGATTCACGCTGCGCTGGCGGCACACGTCACCAAACGTCCCGTCAAGATGGTTTTGAGCCGCAAAGAGTCTTTGATGGTGCATCCCAAACGCCACGCTACGCGCATCAAGATGAAAACCGGCGCGCGCCGTGACGGCACAATCACCGCGCACAAAGCTGAAATCTGGGGCGATGGCGGCGCGTATGCCAGTTTGAGCAGCCACGTCATGCTCCGCGCCACCACACACGCCGCCGGCGCTTACGAAGTCAAAAACGTCAAGGTGGACACCTTTGCGATGTATACCAACAATGTGCCATCCGGCGCATTTCGCGGCTTCGGCGTCACGCAAAGCGTTTTTGCAATGGAAAGCCAGATGGATCAATTGGCCGAGGCATTGGGAATTTCGCCCGTCGAAATCCGCCGCCGGAATGTGTTGAATTACGGCAAGCAAACGCTGGCCGGACAGGTGATGCATGAAAGCTGCGGTTTGGCCGACGCGCTGGAAACCGTTGCCGCTGAGATGGAAAAGCATCCGTTCACGGCTGTCGAAGGAGACAAACGTCGCGCGTGGGGAGTGGCTACTGCGTACAAAAACACAGGCTTCGGCAGCGGCGCTTACGACGCCGCCGGAGTGGAAGTCGAACTTTTCGCCAACGGACGCGCCGCCGTGCGCGCAGGCGCAGCGGAAATCGGACAAGGCTTGGTCGGCGTGCTGGCACAAGTCGTCAGCGAAGAGCTTGGCGTGCCTTACGAAAAAGTTGATGTGCTGGTCGCCGACACTGACCGCACGCTGGATTGCGCGGCGACGACGGCTTCACGACAAACGTATGTCACAGGCAATGCCGCGCGTTACGCCAGCAAGGAAGTCCGCAAACTGCTTTCGCTGAAAGCGGCTGAAATGCTAGGCGCGCCGCCCGATGAATTGCTCTTTGCCGATGGCTTGATCCGCAATAACGGCCACAGTGTTGAACTCACCGAGATCGTCAAATTGATGCGCCGCGAAGGCCGTTTGCCGAAGATGAGCTATCAATACGTCGCACCGATGTGCGAACCGTATCACCACTTCGCCTTCGGCTTCGGTGCGCAAGCCGTGCTGGTCGAAGTAGACGTCAAAACCGGCGAAACCAAAGTCCTGAAAGTCATCGCCGCCAGCGACGTCGGCCGCGTCATCAATCCGCTGGCGCTGCAAGGCCAGGTCGAAGGCAGCATTTCAATGGGCCTGGGCATGGCGCTTCAGGAAAACTTCGTGATGAAAGACGGCTTCGTGCAAACCGACACGCTGAAAAAGTGCAATCTGCCGGAAATTGGTCAAACGCCGGAAGTGATTTCCTTCTTCATCGAACACGAAACCGCAGACGGCCCGTACGGCGGTAAAGGCGTCGGCGAACTGGCTTCGATTCCGACGACGCCCGCGATCATCAATGCGATTTTCAACGCGACGGGCGTGCGTTGCTACAATCTGCCTGCCGATAAAAAGTGGTTGAAGGCGGCATTGATTGCGGAAGGTTAAAAACCGCCTGCGTTGTAGAACAACGAATCCGGTCTGTAGAATCCGCGATTGGAGGGTTTAGTTATGACATTTCCGGTATTGGTTAAAGCACAAAACGGTCATTTCACCGCCTCGCTTGTCGGTGCGCCTAATTTGAGTGTTGTGGATTCCACGCGTTCCCTGGCACTGGCGGCATTGAGAGCCGAGATTCAACAACGAATTGAGCAAGGAGAACTGGTCTCGCTGGAAATTGAGACAATGGGAGTTTCGGAACTGGCCGGTATTTTCAGCGATGATCCGACTTTGCGCGATATTTGCGAAGAGGCTTATCAACTGCGTGACGCCGAAAAACAATCATGATCGCTTTCGACACAAATGTTTTGACGGAAGTACTGGCCGGCAATGCGTCCGTTGTTGTACGTATTGCAGGCATTCCCGCTGACCTGCAAGCTGTGCCGGTGATTGTGATCGAAGAAATTATCCGTGGCAGATTGAATGTCATACGGCAGGCCGAAGCCGAAAAGGCCAAAATCAGCCTGGGTCGGGCGTATGATTTTTTTCAGGAAACATTCAGCAAAACGCGCCGCCTGCAAATCTTGGCGTACTCACCATTGGCAGAATCGCTTTATCAACAATGGAGGCAACAAGGCATCCGCGTTTCCACACACGATCTGCGGATTGCCGCCATCTGCGTCGCTCACAATGCAACATTGATTACACGCAATCGCCGGGACTTTGAATTCATTCCCGGATTGGCAGTCGAGTTTTGGGAGTAAAAACTGCTCCCAACATTTTCTTGTAGAACTGAAATGACCAAAGCCATTTTCGGCCCCACTTTTGAAGAAATGCTCCATCCGAGCGCGATTGATCCGGCGGTGCGCGGGCGTGCCATCCAGGCCGCGACAGAAGCGCCGCTTGATCCGATCAATCTCTACAACATCACCTGGCGCGGCGCGGATGACCAGATCAAATACGAAGTGCTGCCCAAAGAATTGACCGGCGTCGAAGCGCCGATTGTCGTGCTTTATGGGCGAGACTTCCCGACCGGCGCGCATAAAGTCGGCGCGGCGTATTCGGTGATTGCCGAAGCCTTGTTGTTTGGTCAGGTGGACATTGACCGGCACACCGTCGTCTGGCCCAGCACAGGCAATTACGGCATTGGCGGCGCGTGGGTTGGCGGGCGCGTCGGCGCGAAATCCATCGTCGTGTTGCCCGAAGGCATGAGCCGCGAACGCTTCGTGCGCATCGAAAGTTACGGAGCCGAGGTCATCAAAACTCCGGGCGTGGAATCGAACGTCAAAGAGATTTACGACAAGACCTGGGAATTGCGCCGCGATCCGCAGATTCGCATCCTGAATCAGTTCGAGGTGATGGGGAATTACCGGTTTCATTATCACGTCACCGGCAACACGATTGTCGAGTTAGCTGCGGAATTAAAGGCGCAAGGCATCGGCGACGGTTCGATTGCCGCCTTCACTTCAGCGATGGGCAGCGCGGGAACGATTGCGGCGGGCGACAGGATCAAACAAGTCTGGCCGCAGGCACGCACGGTGGGCCTCGAACCAATTCAATGCCCGACGCTGTTCAACAACGGTTACGGCGGGCACGACATTCAAGGCATTGGCGACAAACACGTCACCTGGATTCACAACGTGCTGAACATGGACGCGATTGCCTGCCTCGACGACATCGAGTGCAAAAAAGGCTTGCAGGTGCTGACGAGCGTTGCCGGACAAGAAACTCTGGCGCGCCGGTACGGCATTGCCGAAACGAAGCTGCAACAACTTGGCACGATCTTCGGCATTTCGGGCGTCTGCAACGTGCTGGGCGCAATCAAAACGGCGAAGCATTTCGGGCTTGGTAAACAAGACGTGATCGTCACCATCTGCACCGACGCGATTGATCGCTATCATTCGGTGATGGATTCCATGGCCGAATGTTACGGCGCAATAGACGACGCACGAGCCACGGCTTATGTCGAAGCAATTTTCCACGGCGCAAAAACCGATTGGATCAAAGACGGCACGCCTGACGTGCTCCGCCAGTGGCACAACCTGAAATACTTCACCTGGGTGGAACAGCAAGGCAAAACTGTGGAAGAGTTGGATGCGCAGCGCGATCCCGCGTGGTGGAGCAGACATCAAGAATTGATCCCGGAAATGGATGCACGAATTAAAACTGCGCGCACAGAGTGATTCATCAAAGATGATTGGCCTGAAAATTTGCCAGAGACCAATGTAAACAGGAGACATCACCCAAAATGCAACGACGCACTTTTATCAAGTCAGCGACAGGAGCCGGAGTCGGCGCGTTGACTGCTTCACGGCTGATCCTGGCCGCAGATGCCGAAATCGAGATTGCGGTGGACAAACCGGGAACGGTCATCAATCCGCACATCTATGGGCATTTCATCGAACACCTGGGCGGCGTGATCTATGACGGCGTCTGGGTGGAGCGCAATTCCAAGATTCCCAACGTTGACGGGATGCGCAAGCAATTCATTGACGATATGAAGCGCCTTGGCGCTCCGAATTTGCGCTGGCCCGGCGGATGTTTTGCCGATGGGTATCATTGGCGCGATGGCCTTGGCCCGGCAGCCAAACGTCCCCGCACGTTCAGTTACTGGGAAAGCTTTATGCCGCCCGGCAAGCATGCGACGGAATCCAACCAGTTCGGCGTGCATGAATTTATGCGGCTCTGCCGGTTGATTGGCGCGGAACCTTATCTAGCGGCCAATGTCGGTTCGGGCACGCCCCGGGAGTTTCACGATTGGGTTTCTTATTGCAACGCTCCGGTGGGGACCGAAAGCCTGGCGGATGAGCGCGCGGCCAACGGCGTCAGGGAACCGTTCGGCGTGAAGTACTGGGGCGTCGGTAACGAATCCTGGGGTTGTGGCGGCGACATGAAACCGGGCGAATACGCCACCCAGTATCGCCAGTTCGTCACACAGTTTCCGGCTTATGTGAAGCCGTTTCTGGTGGCCACCGGGCCGCGCGGGCATTCACGCGATATGGATTTGGCCTGGACGGAAGGATTTTTCGCGGCAATGCAGGGCGGCCATCGCAGCCCTGTGCATGGCTTCTCGCTGCACTTCTACTCCGATTTTCGCACCAACAAAACACGTGTGGCAGATTTCAAAGCGGCAGACTGGTACGCCGTGCTGCTGGAAGGGATGCGCACCGAAACGGTGATGCAAACGCACTGGGACCTCATGGGGAAATACGACCCGCAACATCGCACGAAATTCGTGCTTGATGAATGGGGCGTCTGGTATCAGCCGGGCGAAGAGATCAGGCCCGATTACATTCTCAGCCAGCCCGTCACGTTGCGCGACGCGCTGCACACGGCCATCACGTTCGACATCTTCAACCGGCACGCCGATAAGCTTGAAATGGCCAACGTCGCCCAGACGGTCAACTGTATTCACTCGCTTTTCCTGGCGCTCGAAGACAAGTACACACGCACGCCACCGTTTTACGTGTTCGAAATGTATCGGCCACACATGGGCGCACGGCTGACGCCCATGCAGATTCGCGGCGCTGAATTGACCGTCCCGACACAGGAAGGCACAGCGAAAATGGCGATGCTCACGGGTTCCGCCTCGATCCGCGAAAAACGCCTGACAGTCACACTCACGAACCCATCGCTGGACGCGCCGGTCAACGCCCGCATACGGTTGGCGGGCGGCGCGCGGGCCAGCGAAGCCCGTGGAGTGGCGCTGACGCACAGCGATATGCGCGCCCGGAATACGTTCCAAAATACAGACGAAGTCAAACCGTCATCGCTACCCGTCAATATCAGCAATGATGGTGTCGTGGTCACGATTCCCAAGCAGGCAGTTGTCGCCGTAGAAATCCAACTCGCCTGAGACTACCAACAGGTTTCATTGGCATGCGGTTCATGCCAGAAGCCCAGCAGTGGTTTTGACCAGCAGTGGTTTTAAGATGAATAACGTCGCCGGTTTCAAATGCCTCGAATGTACGCGCACGTTCCGTGTGGACGAGATCAACTACATCTGCCCAGCGTGCGGCGGCAATCTCGATGTGCTTTACGATTACGAACGCATCAACCAACACTTCAGTAAAGCCGCACTTGCCGCAGACCGCAATCTCACCATTTGGCGCTATCGTCCATTGCTGCCAATGGAAGACACGTCGCCTGTGCCGCCGCTCAGCGTAGGTTGGACGCCGCTGTATGACGCGCCGCATTTGGCCGATGAATTCGGCGTTCGGCAAGTGCTGGTCAAAGACGACGGACGCAATCCGACCGCTTCGTTCAAAGATCGTCCGAGCGCGCTGGCCGTGGTCAAAGCGCAGGAAGCGGGCGCAAGCGTCGCAACGACAGCGTCGTCAGGCAATGCAGGCGCGGCGCTGGCCGGAATGTGTGCCAGCGTAGGCATGAAATCCGTCATCTTTGTTCCGGCGACTACGCCTGCCGCCAAAGTCGCGCAACTGCAAATTTATGGCGCGACGGTCGTGCTGGTTGAAGGCAGTTACGAACAGGCTTGCGAATTGTGTTTGGCGGCTTCGGAACGCTTCGGTTGGTATCAGCGCACGACGGGTTACAACCCCTACACTGTCGAAGGCAAAAAGACAGCCGCGCTGGAAATCGCCGAACAGTTGCAATGGCAAGCACCCGACCGCGTCGTCGTAGGCGTAGGCGACGGCAATATCATCGGCGGTTTGTGGAAAGGATTTTGTGACTTGCAGCAGTTGGGCTGGATTGATCAGTTGCCGAAGTTGACTGGCGTGCAGGCGGCGGGCGCTGCGCCACTGGTTGCCGCCGTCAACGGCGATGGCGTGATTCGCCCTGTTGAAGGCAAAACGATTGCCGATGGCATTAACGTCGGCGATCCGCGCGACGGCACGCGGGCAATGCGTGCGATGCGCGAGACAAGCGGCGGCGCTGTGGCCGTCAGCGACGAAGAAATCATTGCCGCAATTCCGCGACTGGCGCAGGCGACAGGAGTTTTTGCCGAACCCGGCGCGGCGGCAGCTTTTGCCGGATTCGCGAAGCTGCGCGAACAGGGAGTCATTCAATCCGAAGAGCGTGTCGTACTCATCAGCACCGGCAGCGGGTTGAAAGACATCAACACGGCGCGGCGCTCAATTGGTGAACCGCTTCGCATTCGACCGTACCTAACAGAATTAGGTACGTTATCAGGTACGTTGCGATAGCCTTCAAAAAAGCGGAAGAATCTTTTGTCTTGAAAGCTATGTCGAATGCGACAGTTTGGCGGGCACGGTATCTGCCACTAGTATTTCAAAGTTTCCAAGACCAAAATCAAATCAAGCCGATTCGATGGAAGTACAAACAAAAAGCTCCACGGCTTCAAAACTGCTTCAGGCGGTGATTGCCAAATCTTTTCTTGAATTGTTGTTGGTCTGCGTAGTGGCTTCGCTGGCGGCGTTCACGACTTTCAGTCCGCAACTGCGCGGCGCGATTGACGTGGCCGATGAAATTCGCATTGCCGGTTGGGTTCACGATCCGCAATCACCTGCCGCTGCGCTCGAAGTGCAGTTGTTCATTGACGGCAAATTCATCGCCACAGAGCTTGCCGATGAACCACGCGAAGACCTGGTGCGAGCAAGCGTCACTTCGCGAGCCAACCATGGGTTCGACTTCAAACTCGATTCAGCCGGTCTGATTGCCGGCGAACACTCCGTGCAGGTCTATGCCGTGCGCAACATCGGCGCGAGCAAAACCCTTTTGCCAATCGTCACCACACCGCCGCGCTTCAGTGTTCGCCGCTGATCCCCTTCCCTGCTTTGTTTCCGCCGTGATCCTCGCCAATACACTCATCAAACAAGCTACAAGCGCAAGCTACAAGCGGTTGAAAAATATTCTGATTGGTTTTGCAAGAAGATTTTCAGGACGCCGTTCATCCGTCACCAACTCCGAATTCACTGGTTTCGACGATGTCCACAACAGTCTGGCGATGATTTCCCGTCGGCAGGCTTCATGACGACAACTTAAAAAACAACATCAGGAGACACGTGTATGAAAGTCTGCCCGAAGTGTGTCCGTAGCTTTGCTGAAGGATTCCAGTTTTGTCCGCAGGACGCGACCGAGTTGGTCAAATACGATTTGCGCGCCGATCTGAAGGCGCACGGCGAATTGCAATTTCTGCTTCAGGAAGAAAACCTCTGGACGCGGTTGCGGCGCGAGTTGCGCTCCGCCATCGAAGAACTCAAACACAACCCACGAACTTTTTTCGCCGGCTTATTGCGCGGCGAAGGTAGTCCGCGCCGCCGCAAACGCTTGCTACAAACTGGCGTAGCTTCGGCGGTGATTGCGTATGCGTCGCTGATGATGATCGGTTTGCTATTGGGCTTGCTCACTTCGCCAACGCAAATTTCCGAAGCGAGCAAGCCGGTGGAAAGAACCCTCAGCCACGATCCTGAATTCATCGTGCCTGTGTTTCTCGCTAAACCGGAAGCGACGAAACACGAGACCAAATCCAAACAAGGACATCTGGGCGGCAGCCTGCCTCAACCTCAACGCGCGCAAGGCGGTGGCGGCGGCGGCGACAAAACGCCCGCAGGCAAAGGCGGGCCGATCACAGCATCACTGACGCAACAAGTGATGCCGCCGGATTTGCGTCCGCCGCTGCCAAATCCGAGTTGGATCGTCACGCCGACGATTTACGCCGATCCGAAGTCCTTTTTGAAAATGAACGGCCCGGCGGGATTACGCAACGGGCAGCTTGAAGTGCCTTCGCTCGGCAAAGGCCCAGGAACAGGCATTGGCGACGGCAAAGACAACGGTTATGGCCCTGGCGAAAAAGGCGGAGTCGGCGGCAAGCAGTTCAAACCCGGCGGAGGCGAGACCACGGGCAATGATATTTACGATGCCGCGCCCAATCTGCGTGCGACGATCATTTACAAAGAGCGCGCCAAATACACCGAAGCCGCGCGCGAAAACAGAATTCAAGGCACAGTCGTTCTCAGCCTGGTTTTCGGCGCGGATGGCCGCATTGACGATGTCCGCGTCGTTCACGGCCAGCCGTATGGCTTAACCGAGGAAGCAATTGCGGCGGCATACAAGATTCGCTTCAACCCGGCCACGCGTGAAGGCCGTCCGGTCAGCGTGCGGTCGCGGCTGGAATACAACTTCACGCTCTACTGATCTTCCCCAAACATTTTCCTTCGATGATTCTCCAGTCTCGCTTTTGAAACCGTTTCCGGCCCGACCGGAGACATCGCAAAGCAGGGAGGAGTTGGACAAAGAGAGGAGTCTATGCAGGCATCATTCTCTGCGTTTCTCTGCTTGCGGTGTCTCCGGTCAGGCCGGGGACGGTCTTTTTGATGACAGCGCAACCATAGTTCGGCTACATTGCCCGGCGATCTTCAATCCAACAAGGAGCCGAGCAAATGCCTGAACCAAGCGCGATTTTTCTGATTAACAGTGACACCTTCAAAAAATCCTTCCTTTCCGGCAGCGGCCAATTCACGCTGCAAAGCGACCAAAACCTCTGGATGACGCTGGTGGCAACGGGCGGCAAGTTTCTGCCGACGATTGACCGCATCGCCGATGTCGGTTTCAGCTTCGCCAACAATCAAAAGTTTCAGTTCGGCGATAAGGCTGGAATGAAGCTCGGCATCAGCGCCGGCGCGACAAATCAGATTCATCTGCTCTGGCCGGATCAAAGCGATGCCGACGAAGACCAACGGGTTTTGAAAGCTTACGGACTGACGGAGTTTCTGACCGACGGCAAGCTTTATGTCCGTTTGCTGTTCAGCGCCCAGGCCGCCGCCACAGCCGATGCGAAGATTCCCATCGGCACGCTTTCGGCAAGCTTCGGCATTGGCGCAGGCGGCAACGTGGCGTATGAACGCTTCAAGCTTTATGACGATGAAACCTCTGCCAAAAAGATTCTCGATGATCTGTTTGCCGGTCTTCGATTACCGCAACAGATTCAGTCCGTCGCCGACATTCCCGCGCCGGGCGAATTGCTGGTGACGCGCTTTGGCGGATATTTGAATTTGCGCGCCGGCCTGAACTGGGGCTTTCAAATGGCGGGTTCGCGCTCGTTCGAGTTCAACCAACTGAACCTGGATTTGGATTATGCGCTGCGAACGATGGCGTCGGTTTCGTTTGGCTACAAGCTGGCGGGCGATTTCAGCATCGAAGCGCGGCGCGGCGCAAAAGACGGCTGGTTGCGATTCGTCGTGCGCAAAAATCGTGATTCGCAATTCAACTTCACGGCGGATTTCGCACTCGACACCGATCACCAATTGAAAGGCTTGCCCACCAGCGCCGATGAATTTCTGACGCGCTTGATCGGCGCGGACGCCGCGTCCGTACTCAACTATTTTCAAAAGGCGCGCAAATACGCTTCGCTTGATGAACTGCAAAAAGCTTTGACGCCGCTCGCCAAACAGTTCGTCCACGAATGGTCGCAAAACTTGATCGGCAAAACGCTCAGCGATCAAACGCTCAATGAATTCCTCAGCGCCGCGAGCAAAGTCGCCGACGCCTACGCAAATCTGGATGAGCGTCTGGCCGATCTGTACCACGCTTATCTCGGCAAGATTCCGCAACTGCAAACCGCGTTGAAACTGTTGACCGCCGTCACCAACCCTGCGGAACTGGCGCTGGCTTTCAACGAAGACGAAGAGAAAGACGAGTCAACTTCGCTGAGCCTGATCGAGCTGGCACAGATCATCTGGGGCACGAACCTCTTTCCGCTATTGCTGCAAAACGAAGAGTTTTTGAAGTTCCGGCAACGAGCGATGAAAGCGCGCGACTTCATCAATGACGGCGCGACCAAACCCGTGCGCGATTTTGCCGAAAAGCTGAAAGCCTTTTTGCCGCTCGATTCGTTGTTTGCACAACTCGGCAAAATTCAAAACGCCGATCAACTCAAACAACTCGCTGACGGCAGGCTTCAGGATTTGGCCGGGCGCTTGATCGGCAAGGCCTTTGCCGAATTGAAGCAAAGCGACCTCAACGACGCGCTGAAAACTCTGCAAGCCGGCCTGAACAAAATCGAAGCGTTCAAAAACAACTGGTACGCGAAACTCAAACAGGCAGTGAATCAAAAGTTCACAGCCGAGCTGCACTACGCCTACTCGCGCGCAACGCGCAATCAACAATTGCTGGATGTGGAATTCGACCTGAACACCGCCGAAGGCAAACGATTGGCGCGCGCCGCAGCAGCAGGTAATTTTGCCGAAACGCTGGAAAACTTTTCGGCGAAATACGTCCGCGTCAATCAAGGCGTTTTCAGCCACGCGCTGACCACGAGCGCGCAACTGCGCATCAATGTCATGGGCTGGAGCTATGACAGTTTGAAACAACTGACCAGCAGCGCCGAACACACCATCGAACCGACCGCCGGTGGTTTGCTGCATGTCTTTGCCACCGAAGCTTCGATCAAAGAGCGCGTCACCAAAGGCGGCAAGTTCAAGGAAACCATCGAAAGCAACTTCCTGCTGCGCGCAATGGGCGAGACCTTTCAAAACGGAACCAACTCCACCGTGGATCCGAAAACGCGCGAGTACCTGATTCAAACGCTGCGTTCGCTGGCCGTGCAATACGACTTGCTCGAATCGGACGATCAAACCAGCGCCGAGGAATTGACGCGCTATCTGGATTTGGCCGTCTTTCTAGGTGTGCTGACCAATCAAGGCCGCGCCGCGCTGGCCGCTGATCTGACGAAGCAGTTTCCGAAGGGCCTCGGCAAAGTCACTGTGCAATACGCTGTGCGTTACGACGAACAGATGTTGCAGGAAGCTTTCAAAACGCTTTCAGACAATGACCTCAGCGAGCTGGCCAAACAAACAATGCGGCAGGTCATTGCCTCGAAATACACAGGAATGAAACAAACCAATCATCTGGCGCGCGTGGGCTTTGCGTATCTGGCTCCGGCTTTGCACGAGATGTTTGACCGCGAAGGCTTCACGGCGCTGCAACGGCTGAAAACCGTCACGCTGCCCGGCTGGTTCACCAAGGGCGCGCCAATGCAGGCCAGTTTGACGACCACGGACATTCAATTGCTGATTACGCTCTGCAATCTGGAAAGCAGCTACGCCAAACGAATCGTCGGGCTGAACAAAACGCTCGGCAAACGCCCTATCCCGCAAAAAGACTTGCAGGACGCTTCGCGGAAGTTTGTGGAAATGGCTGATGATTTGAACGACTGGCGAGAGAACGCTTTTTTCGCCATCTTTGACAAGATCGTGCAGGAAGCCTTGCGACGCGAAAATGATGCGAGAGCTTGGCGGCAATCATCGCTGATGCTGGAAATTCTGCCGCCCGGCGCAAAGCAAAGTGTGAAGAAGATTTTGATGCAACAACGGTGATTCGCCGAGTCAGTCCCGCGAGCGGTAGCGAGCGTCGCTCATCAGCGCGCACGCTCGCTACCGCTCGCGGGACTCATCTGCGCGGTCATCGGCTGGAAGCGTCCCGCGCCGCGTTGCAGAAAGCCGATGAACTCCTGTTTGTCGCGCGTCAGACCGCCAAATTGCGCCAACTTGTTGCCGTTCGCGTCCACAATCGCATAAAGCGGCAAGGCGACCGAACCGAATTTTTCGGCTTGCAGTTGGCCGTTTTTTTCATCCAGTTGCTGATGTTCCGGCGTGTCTTCGCGGTCGGTGTAAAGTTCGGCCAGGACGAATTTCTCCAGCTCTTTTTTGACCGCCGGATCAGGAAACATGTTCTTTTCCATCCAGCGGCAGTTTGTGCAGGTGACGCCGGTGAAATTCAAAAAGACGGGTTTGTTATCGGCTTTGGCTTTTTGCACGGCCTCTTCATAAGTCTCGTGCCATTTGAATTGGTCGGCAGCGCCGCCGCGAGTTTGGCCGATTTCGTTGGCTTGCGCGGGCGGCAACCAGGCGTCCAGTTCGCCGAGCGGCGAACCGAACAAGCCAGTCAGCAGATAAAACGCCACGCCCAGAAACAGCGTGGCCATCAGCATGCGCGGCACGCCCAGGCGTTCGACAGGCGAATCGTGCGGCAGTTGGATTTTGCCCAGCAGATAAAATCCCGCAACAATCGCAATCGCGATCCACGCCGCCAGCACCAAAGGCCGCGACACGGTTTGCCAGCCCCAAACCAAATCCACGTTGCTCAGAAATTTGAAGGCCGCCGCCAGTTCCACAAAACCCATCACGACTTTGACGCTGTTCAGCCAGCCGCCGGATTTCGGCAAGGATTGCAGCCATTGCGGAAAGAGCGCGAACAAAAAGAAGGGGAATGCAAAGGCCGTCGCAAAGGCCACCATTCCAATTACCGCCCAAAACCAATCGCCGCGTGTGGCGTAAATCAGCACAGTTCCGACAAAGGCCGTCGTGCAGGTAAATGAAGTCAGCGTGAAAGTGATGCCCATCAAAATGGTGGCGAAGGTTTGCCCGCCTTCGCCGGCGTTGGCTTTGGCGTCGAGTTTGGAAACCAACCCCGTCGGCACGCGGATTTCAAACATCCCGAACAGATTCAGCGCGAAGACGACGAACAGCAAAGTCAGGAAAAGATTCATCCACGGATTGGCCGCGAGTTTCGTCAATCCGGTCGGTCCCGCAATCACGGCCAAGGCCAAGCCCAACACGGTGTAAGTCAAAACAATGCCGAGCGAAAAGAACGACGCCTGACTAACAGCCTGACCGCTGGTGCGCTTTTCACGCTTGGTGAAGAACGAAACCGTGATTGGAATCATCGGGAAGACGCACGGCGTCAGCAGCGCCAGCAAACCTTGCAGCAAGGCGAAACCGATGAAGCCGAACAGTCCGCGATTCTTCAAGTCTTTGGCCAAATCTTCTTCATTGATAGTCGCTGGCGGAGGCGCAGGCGGATTGCTGCTGCCGGTGGTTCCGGCAGTTGTTGCCGGTGTCGCGGTTGGCGAAGGCGAAGCTTCGACGGTTGGCGACGGAGAAGCCTGCGCGGTTGCCGAAGCAGTTGGGCTGGCGGCCGGCGTTGGTGAAGCTTTGGTGGTGGCTGCCGCAATCATCGTTTCGATTTCGAGTGGCTTGGTGCGCGGCGGCAAACATTGATGCTCGTCGCAGACCTGGAAAGAAAACTTGACGATCAGTTTTTGCGTGCCCGCCGGCGCGCCATCGGCGACCTTGATCGGTTGCGTGAAGCTGACTTCGCCGTCGAAAGTTTCAGTCATAAACGGCGGCTGTCCCGGCGCTGAAAAATTCGGATCGGCGGCGATCTTCGGCTTGGGTTGCGTCGGCTTTCCATCGGCTTTGAAAGGCCCGGTTTCGTCAATCGCGATTTTACTTTGGCGCGGGCCGCCCGGCGGCTGCGTCAAGGAATACAAATGCCAACCCGGATCAATCTTGGCGGTAACGGTAACTTTCGCTTTTTGCCCGGCGTTGACTGGATTCGGATCAAGTTTGGCCGACAGCGCGACCGGATTCGGAACCTGCG
>CAZRXE010000888.1:0-2731 GCA_964603695.1 uncultured Heliomicrobium sp. | reverse complement strand
GTCGTCCAGCGAATCCACGATGATGAGCGCGCCATATTCGGTCAGCGAACGTTCGACGATTTGGCGACGCGAAAGCGCGGCGGTTTGCGTGATCAACTCTCCGGCCACGGCTTCGGCCAGAGCTTCGCTGGTGGTGACGAGGATGGCGGCGGCGTCTTCAGAATGTTCGGCTTGGGACAGCAAATCCGCCGCAACGAAATCGGCGCGCGCGGTGTGGTCGGCGATGACGACGATTTCGCTCGGCCCGGCGATGGAATCAATATCCACCGCGCCGTAAACCAGTTTCTTGGCCGCCGCGACGTATTGATTGCCGGGGCCGACAATTTTGTCCACGCGCGGAATGGTCTGTGTGCCGCAAGCCAGCGCGGCCACGGCTTGCGCGCCGCCGACCAGGTAAACTTCAAACAGTTCCAGTTCTTTCAGCACGGCGGCAATGACGGGATTTTGCGAAAACTGCGCGGGCGGCGTGACCACTACGATGCGCTCCACGCCCGCCACCTGCGCCGGGATGGCGTTCATCATCACCGTCGAAGGATAAGCCGCCGAACCGCCGGGCACGTACAGCCCGACGATTTGCAGCGGGCGAATGCGTTGTCCCAGCCGCACGCCGTTGGCCATTTCGACGTGCCAGTCTTTGGCCATTTGCCGCTCGTGGTAGTAACGAATATTGGAAATGGCTTCGCGCATGGCGGCGATCAATTCTTCGTCCACCCTGGATGCCAGTTCTTCGATCCACTCCGGCTGGACGCGCATGGTTTGCGCCGACAGCACGACATTGTCGAATCGCTGCGTGCATTCGACCACCGCCGCATCGCCGCGCATCGTCACATCGCGAATAATCGCTTCCGTGCGCGCCATGATTTCGGCGTTCAAGCCGACGTTGCGGCTCAAAATGTGTTGCAGCTTTTCGCTTTCTTCGGGGCAGGAGACGTTGAGTTTGATGATTTCGATCATGATGTTTTGGAGTTTAACGCTTCAGTCAGATTGGCAATCAATTCTCCGACTTCGACTCGTTTCAGATGGAAGCTGGCGCGGTTCACGACCAGCCGCGCCGTGGATTCGGTAATTACTTCGATTACGTCCAGGCCATTTTCTTTCAGCGTGCGCCCGGTTTCCACCAGGTCAACAATGCGGTCTGACAGGCCGATGAGCGGCGCGAGTTCCACCGAACCCGACAGCGGGATGACTTCAATCGGCACGCCTTTTTGTTGGAAGTATTCCGACGCGATGCGCGTGTATTTGGTCGCCACGCGCACCGTCGCCAGCAGGTTGTAATCCTGTCCCAGCATTTCGCATTTGCCGGCGACGGCGATTCGGCAATAGCCGAATTTCAAATCCAGCGGTTCGTGAACGTCGGCCTGCGATTCCAACAGCACGTCGCGTCCGCAAATCCCCGCGTCGGCCACGCCGTATTCAACGTAAGTCGGCACGTCGCCGGGCTTGACCAGAATAAAAGCGTAGCGACCGTCGGCGGAATGAATAATCAGCTTGCGCGAATTCAGTTCGCTTTCTTCAACGACGATGCCGGCGCGGGCAAACAGCGTCAGGGCGTCTTCCTGCATGCGGCCTTTGGAAAGCGCAATGGTCAATGTGTTTGGATTATTTGGCACTGATCTTCACCTGTCTTTGCTGTTTTCGCTGCCGGCGCGCATTGCCGAAAGCGGTGGCTAGATTGCCGTTGACGCGGATGGCTTGCGGCCCCTCGTCATCATCGTCGTCGGACAAGTTCGCGATCCGACGTTTTGAAATTGCGGCGACCAGCGCATCCAGCGCGAAGGAAAATCCAACCGCCGGTTCCGCTTCGCCGAAATTGCCGATCAAGTTGTCGTAACGGCCTCCGCTGCCGACTTCGACGCCCAGACCCGGCACGAAGACTTTGAACACCAGCCCGGTGTAATAAGCCTGCGCGCCGGTGTCGCCCAAATCCAGATCGAAGTTTTCGCGCAAGCCCAGCTCGGTCAGCGTCGAATAAATCCGCGCCAGATGCTCGACCGCCGCGCGCGAAGTTTTGTTGAGCAGGATTTTCCGCGCCTGTTCAATCGCTTGTTCCTTGCCGGCAATTTGGGTCAACCGGCAGAAACCATCGCGGCGCGCAGCTTCAATCTGAGGCGCGACTTGTTGCAGAAATTCGGCCAACGCCGGACTGTTGCGTCTGTCAATCAACGCGCGCAATTGGCCGCGCTGCGTTTCATCCAAGCCTAAAAAGCCCGCCACGCCGCCAAAAAAATTCACATGCGAAAGCGCGATGCGAAAGTCTTCCAGACCGAGCGCGGTCAGCACCTCCGCCGCCACCAGCAGGACTTCAATGTCGGCGACAATGTCCGGCTCGCCGATGTGCTCCACGCCGAGCTGATGAAATTCGCGCGCGGCGCGCTCCGCCGGATCGTCGTAACGAAAAACCTCGCCGGAATAGCTCAAGCGAATCGGACGTTCGCGCTTGATGAAGCGCGTCGCCACGGTGCGCGCCACCAGCGAAGTCAATTCGGGACGCAAAGCCAGCAACGCGCCGTCGCGGTCAACAAAGCGATAGGTGGCCTCGGCCTTTTCCGCGCCCATTCCGCGCGCAAACAGATCGTGATAATCGAAGATCGGCAGGATGATCTCGTCATACGACCATCCGGCGAAAACGCGCATCGCGCGCGCTTCCACCGAACGACGCAATCTTGCTTCTTCGTCGAAGAAGTATTGAACACCTGCCGGAATTTTGGTGAGTGAAGACATAAAATAATTT
>CAZRXE010000887.1:0-3410 GCA_964603695.1 uncultured Heliomicrobium sp. | reverse complement strand
CAAAAACAACCAGGCATTTAGACAGGATTGCCAGGATTACTTCAGGATTGACAGGATATTTCCAGTGTATTTTCAACAAGCCTTTCGGTTGATCCTGTCAATCCTGCTACAAATACTGTCTATCCTGTCTAGGCTACATTGATTTTGCACTCAAACTTAGCTCAAAGGCATTTCCAACATCGCCGTCGTTCCCGCGCCTTCCACGCCTTGGATGCTCAGCATTCCGCCGAAAATTTTCGCCCGTTCGCGCATGCCCAGCACACCCAGCGAACGCGAATGGCGAAGCTGGCGTTCGGTCACGCCTATGCCGTTGTCACGTACTTCCAGCCGAAGCAGGTTATCGCGGCAATCCAGCGCCACTTCGACTTCCGTCGCTTCCGAATGGCGGGCGACGTTGGTCAACGCTTCCTGAAAGATTCTGAACACGGCGGTCGCGCGTTCATCGTCAATGGAAACGTCCTCGCCGGGATTGCCGAATCTGGTGGAAATGCCAGTGTTGCGCTCGAATTCCTGCAACTGCCATTCGATGGCCGCCACCAATCCGAGCGTGTCCAGAACTCCGGGCCGCAATTCGGTGGCGATGCGGCGAACCGTTTTCATCATTTCGCCGACCAGCGCGGAAAGAGCTTCGATTTTATCCACCACTTCAGGGTAAAGTTTTCCCAGCCCAATGGCGCAGCGTTTCAGTTCAAATTTGAAGTTCGTCAATTGCTGGCCCAATTCATCGTGGATTTCCAGCGCGATACGTTTGCGTTCCTGTTCACGGGCGTCCTGGATGTGAGTAGCCAGTCGCCGCATTTGTTCGTTGGATTCCTGCAACACGGAATTCAGTTTGCAGATTTCTTGCTCGGCTTGTTTGCGTTCGGTGATGTCGTCGCAAACGATCAGCACCACCGGACGGCCATCCGCGCCGTTGACCACGCGAACGTATTCCTTGACCCACATCAACGCGCCGTTCCTGGTCAGTTTGCGAAACTCCCATTCCGAAACCTTGTCCGGTTCGCGCAAACAGGCTTGAAAGCGTACGGCGACGGCGGATTTGTCTTCCTCGTGAAAAATATTCAACACGGGTTTGCCGACCAGTTCCTTCACCCTGTAACCCAGATGCTCAGCGCCGTAACGATTGACGGAAAGCACACTGCCTTCGGCGTCAACGGTGAAATACATGGAGGGATTGTCTTCATAAAGCGCGCGGTAACGTTCCTCGCTCTGGCGCAATGCCTGTTCGGCGCGCTTGGTCCCGGAAATATCACGCATGATGGTGGACAGGTATTCGATTTTTCCCCGCGCGTTTCGATGGCCAATAATGACCTGCGACACCGCCAACTGGCGGCCGTCGCGCCTACGCAGGGAAGTTTCACCCGACCATATCCCGTCAATCATCACCAGCGGCAGAGCTTCCTCCCGATACAGTTTCCAGGCCGGATCGGGCAAAAAGTCCCTGACCTGCAATTCAGCTATGTTTTCGGAGTCCGCGATGCCCAGCATTTTTCGACCGCTCTCATTCAGAAAAGGCGAGTGTCCGTCCACGTTGGTAATGCCCACGAAATCCGTGGTCAGTTGCATGATTTCAGCCAGACGTTCCACCGTCCGTCTGGCTTTTCGACGCTCTTCAGCTTCAATCGCCATGGCCGCGAAATCGGCAATCGAGGCGACAAAGGTTTCTTCTTCAGATTCCCAGCGACGCGACGCACCGACCTGTTCGTGGCATAGCACGCCTATGTTTTTGCCCAGAATGCGAATCGGCGCATCGAGCATGGCCTTGATTCCGAGCGGCGTCAGGTAGTTTTCGGAAAAATCGAGGGTGCGCGGGTCAGTGTGCGCGTCGTGCGCGGCGATAGTGCGATCTTCCGCCAGCGCGGCGAAATACGACGGGTAATCGCCGGCGTTGAGTTCCAACCCGCATTGATGCTTATTGCCGCTGCGCTCATACAAATCCTGGCAAACTATCCCGCTGCGGTCTTCGTTGAAAAGCCAGATGCTCACGCGCTCAACGCCCAGGGCTTCGGCGGCGACTTCAGTGATCTGGCCAAAGGCCGCCTGCAAGCCCTGTTCTTCCCAGACATTGCTGCGTGACAGCACTCCCAACGCCTGATTATGGCGACGCAACCGCTCTTCAGCGCGTTGCGTGTGCTCTTCCTCGCTCAAGCGGCGACTGATGTCCCGCACCACTGAAATCAAAAACGTCCGGCCTTCCTGCGTGAACGAACTGTTGGCGATTTCCGCAGGAAAAACCGTTCCGTCCTTTTTTCGCAGATAACGAAGCGGGGCTTTGGATTCAAGCGAGCCAATCGCGGCGGCGGTTTTTTGCGGTTCGGCGGAAAGTTCCGTCACCTGCTTGCCGATGAGTTCCTCGCGTGAATAACCAAAGATTTCATACATCGCCTGGTTGGCTTCGACCATCAACAAAGACTTTTGATCAATCAGCACAATTGCATCACCGACTGCGCCAAAAACACCTTTGTAAATCAGATTGCCGCGCTGTAATCGCTCTTCGGTGCGTTTGCGATCCGCCAGCGACAGCCATAAAAAGGCCACCGCCAACAACGCCAGCAAACTGACCGGCACGCCGCGCAACCAGTACCAACGCACTTCAGACGGCGCAAAGTCGTACAGTTCCAGCAACTCCCGCAGAGAGATAAACCCTATCGTCCCCGCGATAAATAACAATCGCCAGTCCCTGTGCCGCCGCAACAGCGCCATCGCCAAAGTAATCGTCACCGCCAGCAACAGCAGTGATGCAATTTGCAGTTGATACATAACGCCCACCCACACCCTGA
Organism: uncultured Heliomicrobium sp.; assembly: GCA_964603695.1. Taxonomy (GTDB): domain Bacteria; phylum Acidobacteriota; class Blastocatellia; order RBC074; family RBC074; genus RBC074. The sequence continues at coordinate 630 of CAZRXE010000887.1, read as the reverse complement.
TCTTGGGGAAAAAAGATGGTTGGACGGCGCAGTTGAATTGTTACACGCCCCCGAACGCGGAAAAGCCTCCGTCCACGGGAACCACAATGCCCGTGACAAAAGCAGACGCGGGGGAAAGCAACCACAACACGGCCCCCAACAAATCTTCAGGATCACCAAAACGCCCCATCGGGGTATGCGCGATGATGCTTTGTCCTCTTTGCGTTAACTCACCATTGGCCGGATTGGTCAGCAAGGCGCGGTTTTGCTCAGTGATGAAAAAGCCTGGGGCAACGGCGTTGACGCGCAACCGAGGCGAATACTGCTGAGCCAAATGCACCGCCAGCCATTGAGTGAAGTTGTTAATGCCGGCTTTCGCCGCCGAATAGCCTATGACGCGCGTCAACGGACGCACGGCGCTCATCGAGGAAACATTCAGAATTACGCCTTCGCCCTGTTCGGCCATCTGCCGCCCGAACACCTGACACGGCAGTATGGTTCCCAGCATATTCAAATCGAAAACATGCCGCAGCGCCTCTTCCGGCAAATTGAAAAACGTCAGATCGGGCCGCGTCGTCGCCTGCGGACTGTTGCCGCCAGCGCCGTTAATCAACCCGTCAATTCGCCCGAATTCATCCAATACCTGGCGCG
>CAZRXE010000886.1:0-7118 GCA_964603695.1 uncultured Heliomicrobium sp. | reverse complement strand
GGATGTGGAAAACAGCGCCAGATACTTGCCGACTTCCCAAAACACTTATTGCAACATTTATGCTTATGATTACTGCTATCTGGCCGGCGTCTATTTGCCGCGAGTTTGGTGGATGCCGTCGGCAATTGTGCTGCTCGAACACGGCGAATCTGTTTCTCCTGTTTACGGGCAAACCGTCCAGGAACTCAATGCCAATGCTTTGTTCAATTGGCTGAAAGATTACGGCGTCAGGTTCGGTTGGAACCGGACTTTTGATCTTACGCAGATGCAAAATGCCGCCAATGCCGGCCAGGTGGTGATCATTTGCGGGCAAAACAAAATTCCCAATCGGTCCGGCCATATTTGCCCCGTCGTGCCGGAAACTTCATCCGCGACGGCAAAACGTAACGGCTTGGTTGTGACAAATCCGCTGCAAAGCCAGGCAGGTCGTAACAATCTGAAGTATTTCACTCGGAACTAATGGCCGAGCACGACCTTCCGAGACTTCGGTTTTTGGATCAATGCGTCCTAAATCGAAGACAGAGAAAAAATCGTTAGCTGGAATTACGAAGGCGCGGCAAATCGCCAACCTCAAGTCATAACAAGACGGCAAGCACTCACTGCCGATAAAACCTTTCACGCCGGTTTTACCGGCTTTTTTGCGCGCCGTCAGCGTGATCGGTCTTACCAATCACGCTGACGGCGTTTTCAATCAAGCCTTGAGCGGTCTTGGAGGTGCAGTTTTTGAACTGCCATGATAGATTGCCGATTGCGTTTTGAAGATCAAATCTCCACCAGACACAATGCAGTATTTCTCGTTCAAGCAAAACAAGGCCGGCCGGGAATCTTTCGTGTATGCAAACTGAATCCGCCAAGAAATTCCTGATTATCACTTCTGAAACAGGCGGCGGCCACACCAGCGCCGCAGCCGCCATCGCCGACGGATTGAAACGATTCGGCGCAGCGGACTGTTTGGTCAACATCGCCCGCGCCATTGAAGAATCGCATTATCTGGCGCAGAAGTTGGCGGAGTTTTATAACCACCTGCTCCGCCATCATCAGCATTTGATGAAGTATTACTACTGGGCGATTGAGCGGTTTCGCCCCTACGAATCGAATCTGTTTTACCGTATGACTTCGCGCTACGTGCGGCAGTTGTTTGAAAAGTATTGTCCGCAGATGGTGGTTTCAGTCCATCCGATGACGCAGCACTTTTTTGGGCGAATGCTGCGCGAACTTGGGCTTTTGGATCGCATTCCGCTGGTGACGGTGGTGACCGATCCCTGTTACGGATTCTGGCGCGGATGGGCTTGCGATGAAGTCAGTTTGTATCTGGTCGCCACCGAAGAAGCCCGGCAGCAGTTACTGGATTACGGGGTCAGCGAAGACAAAATCAAAATCTGCGGCATTCCGATTCATCCGAAGTTTCAGGTACAGAACGATGAAGACAAATTGGCCGCTCGCGCTGAACTCGGCCTCGATCCCGAACGCTTCACGATGTTCATCAACGCCGGTTGGGTCGGCGGCGGTAACATCCCGCATATCTTTGAAAAAATGATTGAGCAGGGCGAGCAACTGAAAAACGCGCAGGCGATTTTTCTGGCCGGTCGCAATAACAAGTTGCGCGAACAGATTGAAGGAATGTCCGTGCGCGCGCCTTTTCCGACGCGGGTCATCGGGTACACGAACACGATGGAAAAATTGATGGGCGCGGCGGACGTGATGGTGTCGAAACTCGGCGGACTGACCACGTTTGAAGCCCTGGCTTCGCGGCTGCCGATCATTGCCGATACGACCACGCCGCCGATGCCGCAGGAATCGCAAACCGCCAATCTGCTGTCGCGTTACAAAGCGGGAGTTTTGCTGGAGCGCGCCGGAGACATCGTTCCCGTCGTGCGGCGGTTGATTCACGATCCGGCGGAAATGGCTTCAATGAGATTGGCGGCCTCGAAACTGGCGATTCCCGACGCGACCAAACGCATCGTTGCGGAATTAATGCGAAAGACCGAAGGCAGTTTCGCGCCTCTCAAACAAGCGGTCGAACCGGCAAACGCCGTCAGCCCCGCCATAACCACCTAAAACAAACTGATTCAAGCGATTTATGGGACTGCTCGAAGGAAAGAAAGCAATCATCACCGGAGGCTCGCGCGGCATTGGCCGTGCTCTGTGTGAAGTCTTTGCCCGCGAAGGCGCGGACGTGGCATTTAACTACAATTCGCGAGATGACGCGGCCAATGAAGTGCTTGCGGCAATTCACGCGCAAGGCCGCAAAGGGCTGGCTTACAAGGTTTCGATCACCGACCGCCCCGCCATCAATAAAATGGTGCGCGAGATTCACCACGAGTTTGGACGCATAGACATTCTGGTTAACAACGCCGCCATCAATCGTGTGGATAACTTCGCGACAATGACGGAAAACTCCTGGCATCAGGTGATTGACACCAACGTCCACGGCCTGTTCAACGTCACCAAACCAGTTTACAAACACATGCTGCGCCAGCGTTCCGGCAACATCCTGAACATCAGCAGCATCGGTGCGATCCGCGCCATGCCCACCGCCGTGCATTACGCCACGTCGAAAGCCGCCGTCATCGGCTTTACCAAATGCCTATCGCGCGAAGCATCGCAATTCGGCGTCGTCGTCAACGCCATCGCCGCCGGCATTTTCGATACGGAACTGGCTGAAATGCTCCCGGATCGTTTATTGGAGATGCACAATTTCTGGTGCGCCAAGGGAAGAAATGGAAGACCGGAGGAACTGGCGGAATTTGCCGCGTTCATGGTTTCGGAAAGAAATAGCTACATGATCGGTGAAGTTGTGACGGTGGATGGCGGGAGCATCACCTAATCAGTTGGGGTTAAGCCTGATCGAATAAGAAAAGGCCGTCTTGATGGCAGTTACATCAAGACGGCCTTTTCTTATTCGATTGTGAGACAAGATTGAATCTTGTCTCACAACTAACAACCGACTAGAAGCTGTATCTCAGGAAATACTGGAAGAATCGTGGAGTTCCCTGAATCGCCGTATAACGGCTGAAATTGACGGGAGGCGTCTTTGTACCTGGATCAAGTGGGATGCCGTAACCACTGCGGCTGGTGTCGAACGCGCCCATCGCCTGATAGTTGAAAAGGTTGAACGCTTCAAAGCGAATTTGCAGGCCATGCTTTTCGCTCCACGGCATTTTGAAGGTTTTACCAATACCCATATCAGTGTTCACGTAACCGACGTTGCGGAAGGTGTTGCGCTCGCCGGTTTCGCCAGGCAGGGCATTGCGGAAGCTTTGGAATGCCTGCGCCGTGTTACAGCCGAAAAGCGCGCCGCCGCGCGTCGGGCAGGTTTCAACGGCACGAATGCGCGTGGAATTGCTCTGCACGTTCCAGTTGGTCGCCCAACGTGCGTCATCGTAAGGCGATGAAACCGGCAGACCGGAGTTGTAGCGGACAATACCGGATAACTGCCAACCGCCGAGTAAACTGTCAACCACTCGCCCGCTGTTGCCCAGCAGCCAACGGCCTTTGCCAATCGGAAGCTGCCAGACGAAGTTCGAGTTGATGATGTGTCGCACGTCGAAATCGGAGAAAGAGTAGTTGTCGCGCTGGCGGAACGGATTCAGGATGTTGACGCCGGTGGTGCTGGCGGTCATTAAGCCCGAAGCGTCATCCTTCGAGTTCGACAATGTGTAGTTGAAGTCAACTGTCAGGGATTCTTTGTACCGCTGGCGGAGCGACAAAGTCAGTCCGCGATAGTCCGAATTCGCAATCGAACTCCACGCGCCCAGTGTGCCGTATTGCGGCTGGTAGAACACGTGGCAGGCGGAACTGAAATTCGGATTCGGAGGATTGCAGGCCGCATTGCCCAAGGTGGAAAGATCAAGCTGAACACTTGTCCAGTCATTTCCGTAGTTGTACCCACTATTCCCGCCCAGTGAAGCTGGGACGGTCAAAGCATAAACGGCCTGAGTTTGGTTATAGGCCGGATTCAAACCAAGCAAGTCCGCAAGATTCGCCGGAAACAGATTAGCGAAGTAAGGGATTTGGGTGATGCTCGAAACCGAGCGGCCCGCAGCTCTCAACATTTCCAGTTGACCGGCGGCAGTATACCAGTCGGTGTTGGAGCGAGGATCAGTCAGGTTGTTAATTGCCATAATGTCGCGCGTAGCCAGCAGCTTCCTCGCATTGCGTCCAATGAAGGAAGCCTGGAAGATGGTTCCCCAGGGAAGCTCGCGCTCAATAGTGAAGCTATAATTGTAATGTGTCGGGGCCAATATCGAATCGTCCAGACTGGTTTCGATATTGCCCGGAAAGGCGCGACGAGGAGGCGTGCGCGGGAAGCTGATGTTGCTGGGCACGACGACGCCCGGCAGTCCGCGAACCGCTTGCCCGTAGCCGGTGAAGAGCGGCCCCGGATTGCTGGTAAGGTTGAAGGTGTTGGCGGCGGTCAGCGACTGCGACGCAAAGCCCACGGTGTTGTTCAGGTCGAAGTTCACGGCTAACTGCTGGCCGTAGTAATCGTTGAACATGGCGAAGCCGCCGCGAAGCACCGTTTTGCCCGTGTCGCCAAATAGCGTGTGCAGGAAGCCATTCTTGAAATCCGGCGACCACGAAGCTGAAACGCGCGGTTGGAAATTGTTTTTGTCGAACTTGTAAGCACCGCTCCGGCCATTGGCCGGGCCTGACAGGTCAAGCTGGATGAGTTCATTGTAGGGTCTGCCGGAATTCATCCCCTCAATTCTTCGCTGGAAGTATTCACCCAAACTGATGTTCGGCTTCACTTCAAACCCGTTCTTCTCGTAAACTGGCTTGCTGATGCCATAGCGCAATCCGGCAGTGACGGTCAGATTCGGTCTGATCTTCCAGGAATCCTGCGCATAGACGTCATACTCCTCGGTGGCAAAAGTTCGCTGGGTTGGCGAGCCGGCGGAAGTCAGCGTTCCATCCTTATTAAAAATAAAGTTGGCGGAAAACTGGCTAAAGCGTCCGACCACGGCCGTCACAGCATTTTGAACGGGGGTGATGTCCGCCCCGGCAATGTTGAATCCCGCAGCCAGAATCGGCGAGGTGATGGAAGTTCCACCGCCCGGATAGAACGAAGGATTCGTGATCGCATTGTCGAACGAGTTGGCAAAAGACGTGCGGTTATTGCGAATCAGGCGAATGTTGGTTCCGAATTGAAGGGTGTGCCTGCTCTTCACCCAGGAAAGATCGTTCGTGATGTTATAGACAGGAGTCGTCCGGCTCAGGGTGCGCGAAAATAGGAACGGGCTGAAAATGAAGCGGAACGAAGTTGAATTGATGCCCGAATCGCCCTGAACACTGAATGAATCCCGCGTCAACCCGTAGCGGAAATTGTTGACGAGGCTGTTATTGATCGTCCAAGTGTGGCCGACGGTAAAGCCGTTTGGATGATTCCAGGTTGAAGGCTGCGGCGTATCGGGGAAATTCTGACTGGTGCCTAGATTGTCGTGGATGTAATTGCCGCGAGCGAAAACCTGATGCTTATCGGTCAGACTGAAGTCGAGCCGCGCGACGTGCGAGTTGAGGTACTCAGTGGTCGGGGCATTGAAGCGGAAGCCGGCGGTGTTCAGCAATCGCCCCGGCGCGCTGTCGCCGGCGTTAAAATCGTTGGCCGGGTATTTGGCGGCGGCGGCACCAAGCGCAGCAATCGCCGCCGGGTTAGTTCCGGCATTCGGGAAAATGGTGGCGATTTGCGCCGCTGTAATCTGCTCAATCGCCCCTGTGCTTGCATTACGGTAACGGACGATGCCTTGGCCCAAAGTGGCCAGCGGAACCGTGCGGGTGACGGGAACGCCTCTTTTTTCGCGAAGACCTTCGTAGCTGTAAAAGAAAAACGCACGATCTTGAACAATCGGACCGCCAATCGCCCCGCCGAAGTAGTGTCTTCTTCTGACAGGCCTATTCACGCCGGCACGATTACTGAAGAAATCGTTGGCATTGAAGATGTCGTTTTGGCCGCCGTAAAAAGCCGCACCATGAAAAGCGTTGGTTCCGGTCTTGGTGACGAGAGAGATTTGCGCACCGGAAGAACGTCCCTGATTGGCGTTGGCGTTGGATGTCGTGACGCGGAATTCCTCAGTGGCTTCGGCGTTCAAGCGCAACACTGGGGCAGTGAGCGAGTTGGTTTGCGCGTTGTTAATGTCAACGCCGTCAAGCGTGATGTTCGATTGGTCGCTACGCGCGCCGGCCACATAACCTTCGCGCGTCACACCGGGTTGCAAGGTAAGCAGCGTGGCAGGATTACGATCCTGCATCGGCAATTGAATAATCTGCTGGTTAGTAATCACGTTGCCGACCGAAGCGTCTTGTGTATTCACCGTAATTTCGCCGCCGCTTGTAACGGTGACGACTTCACTGACCGCTCCGATTTCAAGCGTGATGTCGAATGTCGAGGGAGTGTCTACCAAGGCTTTCACGTCCGGTGAGACTGATTTCTTAAAGCCTTGTGCTTCGATAGACAGCATGTAAGTATCGGGCGGGACGGCGACAAAGGTATATGTGCCGTTGCTGCCTGTCGTCGTCGTGCGCGTGAGATTTCTGTTGTCGTTTTTGATCGTGACTGTCGCGCCGGCAACGACCTGACCCTGCGCATCCGAAACTGTACCTCGGATTGTAGATGTGCCGGTTTGAGCCATGACCGTGGCGACGCTCGCAATTAGAAAAAGTATCAGGCTCGTGACAATCCCAGCCGGGTTTTGAATGAAAGACTTGTGTCTCATTTCGAATCCTCCTGATTTTTTTGTTTTCATGGGTGGTTGTAAGTGTTGCCGGCAGATTCTCATCGCTTCTCAGGCTCATTGGGACATTAAACCAACGTGACTTGAACCAGAGAGGAGGTCTGAAAAGTTTTGAAGAAATCTGACAGCTACAGAAGAGATTTATAAGAGAAACGATAGACAATAGCAAAGTTAGGAAAGTTATCGGAAAGCAAGAACCGTTCCGACTAAAAGACTAATGAAATTGAAGAGGAAGAGCGTGTTTGGTTTAACGGCAAGTTGGTGACTGCAAAAAACTTTGTGCTTGCGATATTGAACTGGAAAATGCGGGAAGATATTTGTCGAAAATAAGAAGGCTATGAATTTTCGGATGAAATTCAGATTTTTGCATTGGAGAGTGGCACGAAT
>CAZRXE010000885.1:0-2285 GCA_964603695.1 uncultured Heliomicrobium sp. | reverse complement strand
CCGCAGGGCGCAGTGCCGCTGCGTTCACCCCGCTTGCATTGGCGATGAAGGCGGCGCGGCGCAACGGGGCATAAACCAGATACCGATCCTTTTCAATTTCGATGACGAATGTTTCGGCAGACAAAAGCATGGGTTCTCCTCGTCGTCAGCGCGGCAAGCTCCAGCGGCCTGTTTCCGCGACCGCACGCGAATCCGCGAACGATTCCAGGGGGTAGCTTGATTTCGGGTAGCAGCGACCTTGCTCGGTGCAACGATTGTGCCGGGGGCGGCCGAAGCCGTAGGCGGATTGGCCACCGTTCTTAACCCATCGAAAACATTGGCGTTGTCGGTTGTCCAAACGCGAAGCGGTGCTGTCTCGCGGAGCCTGCGCGGATGACGCCCGGCTCTTACTGCAAGTCATCTGCGGCAAGGCCGGCTCTTACTGAGAAGTGTTCCCGGCTTGAATCGGCGGAGTGATCGAGCAGGTCGGGATTGAGCGCAAACACATTCTTATTCTTCTTGCCTTGCTTTTCGGCGACGACCAGGCAAACGCCGTCCTGGCTGCGGATGCCGGTCAGCGTGTCCCCGACCATCTTCAGGTAATTCCAGTGGCTGATGGTCAAGACCTGTTTGAAATCGTTGAGGCTGGCCTGACGTTCCGGGTGCAAAACCAGATAAAGCAGAGCCAGCAGAAAATGAATGCGTCTGGGATCGTTGGATTCGCGTTGGCGAAGTTTGTCTTCCAGCGCGTCGAGCAACTTCCAGTAATCTTGCCGGAAGTAGCCGCGAAGCAGCTTCAGCACTTCCTGTTCATTGGCCGCGTCTTTCTTTTCATCCTGACCTAGCGCGCGCCAGGTCAATGCCGGGCCGTAGCTGACTTCTATGGCAAGTTGGATGAGCAATTGCTGCGGGTCTTCCTGCGAGGCGAGCGCCGTTGAATCCGAAAGCGCGTCGCCAAACCACTGGCTGATTTCGCCATCCTTGCAACAGTCTTTCACGTCTTTGACGGACACCTGTTGGTCGTGAATGGCGACCAGACGGGCGATAAAATTGTCCAGCGTTCTGACATTGCCTTCCCAAACGCCTTCCTCAATCTTGTGACGGACATCGTTGGTCAGCGAGACGCGCTTGCCGAATTCCTTGTTGTACTTTTCCAGAAAGTGATCCGTCAGCAGGGGAATATCCCGCTTGCGTTCGCGCAAGGGCGGCAGTTCGATTTGCAGCCCATTCAACCGCGAGTATAAGTCCGAGCGAAATTCATCCTGCCGAATCATTTTCGGCAAATCCCGGTTGGTTGCGGTAAGGATGCGAACCTTGAATTTCGTGGGGTTGGTCGCTCCGAGCCTGACAAATTCCTTTTCTTGAAGCGCGCGCAGCAACTTGGCTTGAACGTCCTTCGGCAAGTCGCCGATTTCATCCATCAGCAAAGTTCCGCCATTGGCGCTTTCGAAGACGCCGCTGCGATTGGAATCCGCGCCGGTAAAGGAGCCTTTCAAGTGGCCGAAGAGCATGCTCTCGACCAATTGCCCGCCGGTGGCGCAATTCCAGGCGACAAACGGCTGGTTCGGGTTTTGAATGCAACTGAGTTTATAGACGGCCTTGGCAATCAGTTCTTTGCCGGTTCCCGGCTCGCCATAAATCATGACCGGCAAATTTACTTTGGCGGCGGCGCTAATCGCTTTCCAGACCCCGGCCATCTTCGGATCGCCGGCAATGATTCCAAGCTTCTTCAGTGAGGAAAAAACTTCGGCCAGGTCCCCGTTTTCATCGCGCGCCTGGCGCGCCTGGCGCAGATTGTCGGCGGTGCGTTTGAGAATCGCCTGAAAGAAGCTCCAGCCGGCATCGGCCAAACTTTTGGCCTGGACTGCGCGGATTCGCCCGGCGTCCAGCCATTCTTCGATTTCGTCGAAAATCTCCTCGAACTGCTCCGCTGCCTGATTCTGCCCGCTGACCAAAATCACATCCGGCAATCCTTGTTGATTCCGGCGACTGACCTTTTCCAGCAAATCGAGAAAAGCTCCGGCCATAAAAGTGGGCGGCGAAACGGAATCCGCTGGAAACATCGCATCCACGATCACCAAATCCGGCCAGTGTTCCGGCCCGTTCAAAATCCGCACTGCTTCCTGCAAATTGCGGGCGGAACTTACGGAATCCAGCGGAAAAGAGGCCGCCAGTTTTTGGTTATCGAATTTATCATCGTCAAGAACGAGAACTTCCATGATTTCTCCTTCGGGTGAGGGGCGAGCAGGATGGAAACTTTTGCCGTTTCCCGATCAACAGAGATTCCGCCGTAGCATTGATTGGCG
>CAZRXE010000884.1:0-2932 GCA_964603695.1 uncultured Heliomicrobium sp. | reverse complement strand
GGCGCGCTGAAAACTTGATCGTTACTTGCGAGTAACTCTTCATGTGGGACACAACTGACTCAACATCAACGCTGCAACAAAGGAGCAACCCGACATGCCATATCTGGTCACAATGGAATTCGTCGAACCCGGCCCGCTGATTGCGCCGCAACAACGCTGAAAACGACCGCGCGTTGCTGGAGCGAATCAAGTCCATGACCGAATAATCATCAATAGGAGAATCACCATGTCAGAGAGAATTTTGCAGATCAACTTTACCTTCAACGTTCCGCGCGAAGCTTACGAAGCCGCCGTTTCGCCGATGGCCGACGCTTTTGCCGCCGTGCCGGGTTGCCGGTGGAAAATCTGGCTGATGAACGAAGCAGCCAGCGAATCGGGCGGCATTTACCTGTTCGAGGATGATGCCGCGTTGCAGGCTTACCTAGCCAGCCCGCTCGTCGCCCAGGTCACCAGTCATCCCGCGCTGAGCGGTTTCAGCGTCAAACAGTTCGACGTGATGGAAGCCGTCACGAAGATCACGCGCGGCCCGATTGAGCCGAAAGAACAAGCTGCGGCGGCTTGACAACCGACAACAGTCCTCAGAATAAAAAGGAGAATCGTCATGGCACAGTTTCCCGATGCATTTGGCATGTCCGTCACGGTTGAGGATATGGAGGCGGCCCGCCGCTTTTACACTGAACTTTACCCGCACGATCACGTGTCGGGCGGAGTGTTTGCGGGGATCAACTACCTCAGCATCATGCGCGACGGCGAGACCCTGGTGAACATCTTCCAGAAAGGCGAAGGAAATCCGCTGGCGGCCATCTTTCCGACGCTGAAGGTGGATTCAGTCGCTGCGTACGAAGAGAAGGTCAAAGGACTGGGCGGCAGCGTGCTGATTCCAGCCAACCGCTGCCCCTGCACCGAAGCGCCCTTCGCGGTGTGCGTGGACACAAGCGGCAACCAGTTCATGATCAAACAGCCGCGAGGAAACTGATGTTTGTTCAGAAGGAAAACCATGTCACTTGCTGAAAACAAAGATCTAATCACTCGTTACTTCGCCGCGCTGAGCGGCAACACCAAAACCGCAGCCATCGTCGCCGAGTTCACCGACAGCGATGAGTTGAAACAGCATATCGAAGCCTTTGAGTCGGCCTTTCCGAAATACGAACTGTTCACGGACGAAATGATTGCCGAAAACGACAAGGTCGTCGTGTGCGCGCGGTTTCGCGGCGCGCACAATGGCGATCTGAGGGGAATTGCGCCGACCGGCAAAACCGTAACGTTGCCATTCGTGGCTATTTACCAGGTTGCTGAAGGAAAAGTCGCGGGCTTCAGCCTGACGTTTGACCAGTTGGAACTGCTGAAACAGCTTGGCGTGATGCAGTGACAGGAAGCGTTTCGCATCAACGTGGTTCGCCGTGTTGCACGAACGCCGCCCAGTAATAAGGCGCGGCGAATTCCCTGCTCTTGAGCATTTTCAACTGCGCCGCGCGCAAGGCTGCCGAAGGGCGAAGCTGCCGCGCCAACAGCCCGCAGTAAAACTCACCCATCAACGCGGCGGTGGATTTGTCGTTCACATCCCACAAACTGACCACCACGCGCGCGGCTCCGGCGAACATGAATCCGCGCGTCAAACTCATCAGCCCTTCACCGCGCACCTCTTTGCCCAAGCCGGTTTTGCAGGCGCTCAGCACAACCAGTTCGGCGGGCAGGTTCAGGTTGTAGATTTCCACCATCCGCAAATAACCGTCCAGCCCGCGCCCTTGCGCATCCAGGCGCGACAACACCAACCCCGAAAGCTCCGGCGTCTGGTTGTCTATCAAACCGTGCGTGGCGAAATGGACGTAGCGGTATTGGCTCATTTCGGGCTTCGTCGCGGCATCCTGATTGGCTTCGAAATCCAGCGCGCTGAAACGCCCGGCGGCGGGAGCGAAAGCCAGGATCGCGTTGGCTTCGTCCCGCGTGTAGGGCAAACGTTTCAACCCGCTGCGGTCACCACCTATACCGACATCTCCAATAGCGCGCGTCAGTTCATCCACCGCCAGTGCCGCTTCCGCCGGTTTCTCTTTCCCCGTCGCGGGCGTTTGCCCTTCGCGCGCCAAGCGGCCGCGCACCTCTTTCGGCACGCGCTCGTCTTCCGGCTCAAACACCGGATCGGCAAAAACGGCCAGCGTCTTGGGCGCAAGCTCGCGGTCTTTCAATTCGCGGCGCAACACGGCCAGCGTCGAAGCCGACGGCAGATTGACGATTTCGTAGTTGGCAATGAGCGGCGTGTAGGATTGCGGATTCGATTTGCCGATAGGTTTCCGCGCCATTGCCGCGGGCATTGGCAAAGCCGCAAACGGCACGTACTGCAATTTGCCGTCGGCGACGATCAGCAATTGCTTCGGGCGCTTGGCGCGAAGCTCGGCGGCAACCGGTGACAGGATCATCCGGCTTAACGCGGCGGCGGCGGTTTGAAATTCGGCATCGGCTTTTTTGATTCGCGCCCGCTTTTCTTCATCCGTCTCGAATCTGACAGGTTGATTGCGCGCGGTCAGCAAATCGTAAACGCGTTGCACTGCTTGTTCGATGATCTCACCTTTTGGCAGTGTGTAGCTGTTGAAGCCGTTGGCCGTGATCGTCCACAAAAAGCTTTGCTCTTCGCCGAGCGCGTATTCCAGCAGCAAGGCGTCAACATCGGCGACGACTTCTTTTTGAATTTCTGGTGCGCTGAGTGGTTGCGGCTGCGTCAACGCGGCATAGCGCGGGCTGGCGGAGCGAATCTGCGCCTCGACCTGCTCAAGCTCCGCCGTCAGGATGGAAATCTCTTTGCTGAAACCGGCGGCTTCTTCTTCGGTTTGTTTGGCGGCTCTGTTCTGGCTGGCGGATTTGGCAAGCAGCGTCTGCCGCAGTTGGCGGGCGCGGTTGAGCAAGGCAGGATCAATCCCTTTGCGGACTTCCACGCTCG
>CAZRXE010000883.1:0-3618 GCA_964603695.1 uncultured Heliomicrobium sp. | reverse complement strand
GAGTTTTCAAATGTTGTGCGTTACAGCAGGCATTTGAAAACTCCGGTGTTGAAAGCAAATGACTTATAAAGCCAGGCATTTCTCGCTTCCGAAAATGGATAAAGTTGAGCTTAGGCAAATGTTCAACGCGAAGTGCTGGTGAGCGATTAGGTCGCGTGGTTCAAATTCTCCGGTCCGGATTCGATTGAGCGATTTTATCTGATAATCTCGCGCGTGCCGTTGAGGATGGTGCCAACCGGAAACTTACTGTTAGCACATTCGCAAAAGGTTTCCGGCAATTGGCATCCTTCTAAAACAACTTGGAAGCAACTTCTGGCACAGGCGAAAACACCAGTGAGCAAGAGCAATGAGCATTTGCTGGGACAAGTGCAGACGACAGCTGAGCGCGAGGCCATCCGGCGTAACATTGAAACCACGCTTGAGATGCCTCCCCACAGATCGCCGCCATGAGCAAGTCGCCGCAGACTAAAATTCTGGTAACCGTGATTGAAATCATCCACACGCAAACGAGGTCTAGCAATGACTGACAGATTCCAAACGTTGAGAGATAAGCTGATGACGCGGCGCGAACTGCTGCATCACGGCGCAATGGGAATGGGCGCGCTGGCATTGGCGCAGTTGGCTGGCCAATCGGTGCAGGCGCAGGAAGTCAATTCCATCAACCCGCTTGCGCCTAAACCGTCGCACTTCCCAGCAAAGCCAAGCGCGTCTTTCATCTGTTTATGAATGGTGGGCCGTCGCACGTGGACACCTTCGATCCGAAACCACAACTCGAAAAATACGACGGCAAACCGCTGCCCATTCATTTGAAAACCGAACGCCAGACGGGCGCGGGCTTCGCGTCACCGTTCAAGTTTCAAAAGCACGGGCAAAGCGGCATCGAAGTCAGCGAGCTTTTCCCGAACGTCGCCAAATGGGTGGATGAACTATGCGTCATTCGTTCGATGCGGACGGAACTGCCGAATCACGAGCCTTCGCTTTATTTGATGAACTGTGGCGACCAGCGCCAATTGCGTCCCAGTTTGGGTTCATGGGTGACTTACGGATTGGGTTCGGAAAATCAAAACCTGCCCGGTTTTGTGGTGATGACGCCGGGCGGTTATCCGACGGCGGGCGCCCAAAGCTGGACTTCGGCTTTTCTGCCCGGCGTTTATCAAGGCACGTTCATTGACCCGAACGAAACCGACGTGGAACGGTTAATTCAAAATATTCGCAACAACAGTTTGAGTCATACGGAACAGCGCGCCCAACTTGATCTGCTGGCCAAACTCAATCGCCGTTACCAGCGCGCGCGACAGGAAGAAGCCTTCGTCGAAGCGCAAATTCAATCTTACGAACTCGCCTTTCGCATGCAGACCGAAGCCACGGACGCTTTCGACATCAACAAGGAACCGGAAAGCATCCGGCGGCAATACGGCAATCACGCTTATGGCCGGCAATTACTGATTGCGCGGCGGTTGCTCGAACGCGGTGTGCGCTTTGTCCAGTGCTGGCAAGGCAAAGGGCAACCCTGGGACAGTCACGATAATTTGCCGCGCCATCATCGCTATCTGGCGCGCGTCACCGATCAGCCCATCGCGGCTTTGCTCGGCGATTTGAAACAGCGCGGAATGCTGGAAGACACGCTGGTCATCTGGGGCGGCGAATTCGGACGCACGCCGACCGTCGAACTGACCGGTCACACGAAAAAAGAAGAGTACGGGCGCGACCACAATCCTTACGGTTTTACGGTTTGGATGGCTGGCGCGGGCGTCAGGCAAGGTTACGTTCACGGCGCGACGGATGAATTCGGTTTTCGCGCGGTGGAAAAAGTCGTCCACGTTCATGACCTGCACGCGACGATTTTGCATCTGCTCGGCTTCGATCACGAACGGCTGACTTACCGTTACGCCGGACGCGATTTCCGGCTGACGGACGTTCACGGCGTAACGGTCAAGGAGTTGATGGCTTGAAGCTTCTACAGGTTCATCCGTGATTCCAATTGCGTGTCGGTCGCACGCAATTGGAAAACGCCATGAGTTTCAGGGCGCGAAGTAGCCCGACAGGTCAATCACCAAATCCGTCCGCGCCGATGAAAACATCTTGAATGCACCATCCGCCGCCCCCAGACCGACAATGAAATGGCGGTTGAGGACTTGTCCCGGGTTGTAATTAGACACCGCCGTAGTCGGCTGCGCCGCCGTACTCGGCCACAACGTCAGATAGCCTCCGCCAGCCGGCCCGACTGTCGTCGCATTGCCGACCACTCCCAGAGCATTCGATGGAATCGTCAATCCATCGCACAATCCGCGCGCCGGTTGCGTATAGACCTGAGCGGCATTGAGCGGCGCGTTCAGCTTGAAGCAGCCTGGCAGTGAGGGAATATTGCGCGTTTCGAGCAAGCGCACCGGTTGCTGAAGCGGCGTGAAAAGCAGACCCACGCCATTGACGTCGCTCGCTTCCGCGCTGTAGTAGCCGAGCAAATCAACCACCAGATGCGTCTGCGCCAAGGTAAAGATTTTGAATTGGCCTGACGCGGACAATCCGACGGCGAAGGGACCATTGATGATCTCTCCCGCGCCGTAATTCGACGATGCCACAAGAGGCCTTGTGGCATCGGCCGGAAACAACGTCAGATAGCCGCCCGCTTGCGGGCTGACGGTTGTGGCATTGCCAACCACAGCGCGCGCCGCTGCCGGAATGCCGGTGCAGGAATTGGTTGCGGTTTGCAGCGTTTCGCTGCCTGCCGCGAGCGGCGCGCCAGGGGTGATGCAGCCGAGTTGGCCCGGACGAGTTTCAAGCAAGCGCACAGGTGCGGACAGCGGATGAAAGTACAACCCGCCGCCGCCCTCACTGAGTGCCGGCGGCGCGTAATAGCCGGTCACATCCACAACAACATCAGTCGTGTTCAAGGCGTAAATATTGAACGCGCCGTCAGCCGCACCGAGGCCGACGGTGAAGACGTTGTTGACGATTTCATTGGGACCGTAATTGCTGCCGGCGACTAGGGGACGTTGAGCATCACTGGGATAAAGCGTGAGATAGCCGCCGCCGGAATTGACTGTGGTGATGTTGCCGGTGACGGCGCGGGCCGTGGCGGGAATGTTACAGAATCCGCGCGCAGGTTGCGTGCGCGCGGTGTTCCCGGCGATAGGAACATTGGGTTGCGAGCAAGCGTTGGGGCTGGCTCCGGGTCTGGTGTCGAGCAGTCGGACAGGTGCGGCAAGCGGATAGAACTGCAAGCCATTACTCGTCCCGCCGCCGGTCAGCGTCAGCGTGTAAGCGCCGGTTTCACCCACATTGAATGAGGAGGCTTCGATTGTGTAAACGCCCGTCGCCGGCAGCGTGATGAAGCCGCTTGATGGGGGAATGCGCGAGTTTGTGCCGCCTCCGCCGTCATCGTTGTAAGCCAGCACTGCGCCTACAAGACCTCCCGGCGAATGCAGAATCAGGAAAGCATCGAACTGCGTCGAACTCAGACTGATTGCAATTTGCTGTCCGACCGTCCCATTGAAACTGTAAAGGTCAGTCAGGAAACCGTTCAGGGAACAATCGCCCGCTGAGAGTGAGCCGCCAACGGTCTGACCGACGGTGATTGCCGTTACGGTATTGCAAGAACCGCCGCTGGTGATCGCCACG
>CAZRXE010000882.1:0-1959 GCA_964603695.1 uncultured Heliomicrobium sp. | reverse complement strand
CATGATTTCTCAGATAGTTTCTTCCAATTGAGACCACCTTGGGATGCGTCTTCATCACGGCTGACAATGTATCCGTGTCCAGAAGCAATGGCGGCATCATGGTTTGTGTTCTCCAAAGAAATCCCTGCGATCAAGAGCAATTCGCTCTATTTCTTCTATGTCATTTTCCGATAGGCCCTCATACACTTTTGCCGCCAATGCCAGAATCTCATCGGCGGACAGTTTCGCTTCTCCCACCCTAAGGTTGACCTTTTGGCCTTCGGCAAGATGCAATGGGGACGGGTCTATAACCTTAAAAATGCCATTCTCGAAAATTGCTTCTACTGTTTGTTCCATACTACCTCCAAACATTCACACCAAACGTTCACGACTAATCCAGTGCTGTCGCAGGATCATTTAATCGTTGTGCCAGATAAGATTCAGTCAGATGATGATACGCCTTTGTGCTGTGTTCAACCGAATGCAGCGCGCCGCCGGAAAGTTCTTTTTTGACCGTGGCGGGCGAACCGGCGGCCAGCATTCGCGGCGGGATGACGGTTCCGGGCGTGACGACGCTGCCGGCGGCGGTCATTGCTTGTTCGCCGACAACGGCTTGATGCAGCACGATGGAACCCATGCCGACGACCGCACCCGATTCGATGGTGCAACCTTCGAGCAATGCGCCGTGGCCGATGGTCACGTCTTCTTTGATGATGGTCGGAATTTCCGGCGTCGTGTGAATGACGGAATTGTCCTGCACGTTCGAGCCGCGCCCGATGACGATGCGGCCTTCATCGCCGCGCAGAACGACGCCATACCAGATGCTGACGCCGTCGCCCAATTCCACATCGCCGATGATGGTTGCCGTCGGCGCGATAAACACGTTTTGGCCGATGCGCGGCCGTTTGCCTTTGTATTCGAAGATCATGAATGTTCCTGTTTTTTTTGAAGTGCAATCTTAACGAGATGCGATCTGCCGGAAGCCAAAGCCAACTCAACCAACTCGCTGTCATATTCTGCAAGCTCAAGGACTCTCGCCATCATTGCGCCGCCCATGGAGTAATCCGGGTCATTATCGCCAAGTTTGAATAACGCAAGCAGTGTAGCTTGGTTCGGCAGTCCATGTGTTCTGAGAAATTCCTTGAATGCTCGCCAGCGGTAATGCTCAGGATTCTTGTCCTCAGCAAGTTGAAACTCTTGTTCCAAGCGATTGAGATCATCTTTGGTCAATATCCCCAACGTAAACCAATCTTTGCTAAAACCTAAATTACCCACAACCCCACCTAACTTTTGCTTACAACTGATGCAGCGCCTTTCACTACTGCTGATTCTTGAGGCTTCAATCGCTCTTTTGCGTTGGCGTAAAACTGATAAAAGTAACCGTACATTGACCAGCACGAAGAAATCACTACCAGCCATAGCAATCCGCGCCCGACGCCGTAAAACAGCACGCGCCAATCCAGCCAGTTCATGTCTCCCGCGCCGAAAAAGTGGTCGAGCGCCTGCCCCATTTCCGGCACAGTCCAAAACGCGATGATCGGGAAGGCTTTGGTTTCGACCGGCGGGCCGCCGTTGACCGAGGAAGTAATCAAAAAGGCGATGGTCACGACCTGCGAAAACATCTTGAACTTGCCGGCCTTTGAAGCAGGAATCGCCCAGCCTTCGGTCGCCGCCACGGATCGCAATCCCGAAACGGCGAATTCGCGGCCAACCACCATCACCACGGCCCAAGCCGGTGCCAGATGATTTTCCACCAAAGAAATAAACGCCGCCGAAATCAGCAGTTTGTCCGCAATCGGATCAAGCAGAATGCCGAGTTTGGAAACCTGATGCCGTTTGCGCGCCAGCCAACCGTCGAAAGCATCGGTAATCGCCGCCGTCAAAAACAGAATCACGCCGGCAATGTGCTGGGGCAAGCCCACGTAATCTTCCGAAAACCTGGTCAGCAGCACCACGACGAGCAGCGGCACAATGAAAATT
>CAZRXE010000881.1:0-2838 GCA_964603695.1 uncultured Heliomicrobium sp. | reverse complement strand
CTTTAATGACGTTGAGCGGCGCACCCATCTCGTGCGCCACGCCCGCCGCCAGACGACCCACCGTGGCCAGCCGTTCGCTGTGCCGCAGTTCG
The DNA here is from genome assembly GCA_964603695.1 of uncultured Heliomicrobium sp. Lineage (GTDB taxonomy): Bacteria > Acidobacteriota > Blastocatellia > RBC074 > RBC074 > RBC074. Next base: position 2,746 of record CAZRXE010000881.1, on the reverse strand, counting down.
CGTTCGAGCGCCAGCTTCTCTTCCGACTCCCGTTCGGCCCTCGCTCTCTGCTCGACCAGGCTTTCGGCCATGCGGTTGAACTCGCGCGCCAATTCGTTGATTTCGTTGCCGCTGCCGGGCACGATGACGCGGAACTCCAGGTCGCCTTGCCCAACGGCCTTAGCGCCCATCAGCAACTCTTTGATCGGCCGCAGCAGGTTGTAGCGCATAACCAGGATCACCAGAAATATAATCGCCGCAAACAGCGCCAGCGTAAGGAGCGCAATATCGCGCCGCGCACGGATGCTGTCGGCCTTGATGAAATCGGTCGGCTGTGAAATCTCCACCGCGCCGCGCCGCGCCGCGCTGATACGCACGGGCAGAATGACGGAGAAGACCTCCTGACCATGCCGCCCCTGAACGAGTTCGGCTGGCTGCCCGGTGGCGATGACGCCGGTGATCATTCCGCGCACTTCCGGCCTGCCGGCGACCTCGGCCGCCAACAGCGGGTTGGAAAGCATGGCCGGATGTCCTTCTTCGTCGAACAGGATGACACTGAAGACTCTCGGATTTTCGCTCAGGTGGTCAATCAACCGTTGCGCGTCGCTGATGCGCCCGGCCCGATAGCTATCTTCCAGGGCGAGTTGAAGCGTAACCGCATGTGCGTTCAGTTCGTTTCGCCAAGCCCTTGCCAGAATCTCCTGCCGCTGTCGCAGTAGATAAAATCCGGCCAAAGCCATTACCAGGCCGACAGCCGTGGTCAGAAGCAAAATCAATCTTGTACTCAGGCTCATGCTACGGCCTTCCTCCACCAGCAACGATGCCGACACTGCTTGCTTCCTGACGCCAGAATTCACAGTCTTGTGCAATTTATCGGCCAGTCACAGTGGTCAAATGTAATAGCGGCGTGCTTATCGTGGGAAGTCAGCGTGGCAGTCTGTCCAATCTCTGCCGACAGTGGCACCGCCATCATAGAATCATGACGTTTGATCTGCCAATTGTAGCGTCCGCCCACTTCCGAGTCCCAGAATGCCACACGGCTCTGCTTCAGCGCTGGTCGAGCCGCCATAAAGAGCCTGCTAAATCGCCTTTTGAGAGCCTTAACATTCCTCCGGCATTGGCACGTTGATTGTACTAATCAACTATGAAAGTGACTGATAGTTGATCGCTCGACCGCGTGCCTAGATCGGCACTTAGAGGAGAAGCTCTATGCATCACAAAGAAAACAAAAATGACTGGTTGGAAGCCTTGAAGCGACAACGTCAAACCTGTCCGCACTGTGGTCAGTGTTGGTTGATTGTTGGCGTAAAGAATGGCGAGGAGCATCCCTGCCGCGATTGCGGCAAACGCTTCGTTATCAAACTGGTGCATTGTCTTAACGACTGGCCACTGCAAGAGCAGGGAGAAACCAGACAATCGCGGTCACTTCAAACTGCGAGCGCAAATCAAGCCGCTGCGAAGTAATCGAACACTTGGCACACTACGGCGCACAGTCCAGCCGTCAGTAGCCATCTCGATGCAACCTTTCAAAACAAGGAGAATGAGACCATGTTCAAACTACCTACGGCTCTCATCGTATTGGCGATGTTTGTCACCTTGGCATTCCATAACAGCCTGCCTCTTTCGACAAAGGCACAACAACAGCAACCTCCGATACAACAAGAGCAGACACCCTCACAAATCGCACAAATCGCGCAACCCTCACTGCCGGTTCTGCGCGAGTACCACGGCGTCAAGCTGGGGATGAATCGCGAGCAGGTCAAAGACGCAATGAATAAACCGTCTCAGACAGGTAAGGATTGGGACGAATTCAAATTGAAGGACAATGATTTGATGACTGTTCGCTACGACGAACAAGGCGTCGTCAAAACCATACAACTCTATTTCACGGACGCCGCGCGCGCGCCTGAGTGGGAAAAAACCATTGGCAGTGCGGAAATTCAACAAAAGCCGAATGGCTCGAAGTTTGCGCGTGCAGTAATCACGGAGGAAAACTTCTGGATTACCATGTATCAAAATAGCGGCGGCGAGGTGACGACCATCACGATCAGCCGTTGACGACAAAATGGCAGGCGCGCCAGAAATGCCAACTGACAAACACCCCGACAATGGCGATAAGTTTTCGCCGCTAACTTCCGGCAAGGGATGTAGGCAGGCCAGATCAGTGTTCTTTCGTGCCCACACCACTGCGGGCGGATTAAGCCGGGCTTAACGCTGGTGCCATTGTCCAGCGGTGTTGTTCTTGGCGTACGACTTCGACTGAACATGGCGCTTGCGAAGCGATGGCCGCGGAGGTGCTGCCGATGAAAATGCGGCTAAAAGGATTATGCCGGTTGCGGCCAACGAAGATGCAATGCGCCTCCCATTCCTCGGCCTCATCCAGCAATACACGTTTCGGTTTGCCTTCGCGAATTGAAGTCGAAACACGCAAGCCGGCTTGACGCAAAAGCTGCTCGGCCTTTTCGAACAACGACGCCGCTGGTTGCCGGTTGATTGCACTAATACTTTCCAGAGACGCAAACCCCATCGCCGCGACCAACCGCACTTCAGTGTTGGCTGGCCATTGGCGCAAGGCAACTTCGCGAACCGCCGCTTTCGCTCCTTGAGACCCATCGTAGCCAACCATTAACCGCAAACCGCTTGCTTCCTCATCAGCGACCTCGCGGGCGACGCGCACCGTGCAAGGAGCCTTATCCACAACGTTACGCGAAAAGCTGCCGAAGAGCATCCGTTCAAATTTACTGCGATTCAGAGGGCTGATGACGAT
>CAZRXE010000880.1:0-1799 GCA_964603695.1 uncultured Heliomicrobium sp. | reverse complement strand
GTCGGGAAACTGTTTCAACAGCGCCGTTGTGCGATGGCCTTCGGGTGGGCCGCATTTGAACGCAAAGGCTGTTGCCTGCGCCGTCCAATCGCTGCGCCAAAAAACGACTTCGTGATCGGGGAAGTAATGCCAGAAGGGTTGCCGTTCAATAGGCGTGGCTTTCAACGCGGCGTCGTACCACAGCAGTGACCAGTAATTTTCGGCGTTGTAATGATTCATGCGTTCCAGCCAGGCGGCGACGCCTTGTGCCTCGGCATTTTTGAACCGCGCGGCAAGCCGGTAAAGCAAATTGTAGTTAGTGTGAAACTGTCCGTTGGGATTGGCGCGCTTGTATTCATCGCCGATTCCGGCGCGCGTGATCGGCCCTTCATAAATGTCGCCGAAATCGAAAACGTACTTGCCGTCCGGCAGCACCGAATGCGCGACGTATTTGTGCATCAACCGAAAACCCGGGCGGTCGAATAAATCTTCGCCAGTCGCGTGCAGATGCGCGTCCAGGTAATGCACCAGCCAGGGTGTTGAAAAAATCCAGTACTCGAAGCCTTCGTAGTAATAGCCATCCGGCGAATACGTCGCCAGCACACGTTCGTAGATTGCCCGCGCCAGTCGCGCCCAATCCGGCGCGTCGCTGACTTCGTCATAAAGCGCATAAGCCGCCACGGCCAGACCCGCCATCGGGATGAAGACGTGATTCTGGCTGTAGGAAATCGTGCGACCGGGTTTCGGCTTGTAATAATCGGCCAGCAGTCGCGCGTGTTTGACGAGCTTGTCGCGATAGCGCGCGCGTTCAGCTTCGGTCAGATCCTGATAAAGCAGATCGTAGCCCCAGCCCATTCCGTACAGCAGATGCCCTGCGGCCAGGTCCACATTTGGTTTGTTGTAGGTGTAGCCCCACACGTCATAACTGGCGGCGGCTTCCAGATATTTGCGCGCGGCGTCCAGATACTTTTTGTCGCCTTCGATTTTGTAGGCCAGCGCGGCTTCGGCAATGGCGAGGCCGACTTCATTTTGCGCGCGGCGTTCTTGTGCGGGCGCGGGCGGCGGATCGTTTTTGAGCGCGCGGATTTGTTGCAAGGCGCGTTGCCACACGGCGCGATGCGTGGTTTTGGAGCGGTCGCGCAAGCTTTGCAAACCTTCGTCCGTGACATACACGCGCGGATGTTTGCCGCGCAAATCCGTGCGCAACGTCGAATTCAGTTTGCCCATCAATTCTGTCAGCGGATGCGGTTCGGTTGCCTTGGCGGGTTTGTCTTTGGGCCCCAGGGATTCACGCGCATCCTGCGCCGGCACCGATAACAGCAGCAGTCCGATGACGGCTAACAGCGACACCATTTGTAGAATTTGTCTTCGCATAGCACTGACTTGAGAAACTTCAATCCGGGCATCTCATCAAACTCGGCTTGATTGGATGCCAGGATTGTTTGCAATAAATCTGTCAGTGGAACAGGTTGCTAACCTGTTCCACCATCTTTGCCGGATGTGCAACTGAAAAGTGGTCTGGCCTTTTGAGCAGGCTCAGAAGGTCAGGCGCAGGCCGAATTGAATCCGGCGCATTGCGTTGGCGGTGGTGATGACGCCAAACGTATCGGAGGTCGCACCTGAAGGAACTGAGGCTCCCGGTTGTCCGAGGCTCACCATATTGAAAGCGTTGGTGGCTTCTGCCCGGAAGCGCAGTTTGAAGCGTTCGGTGAGGTTGAAGTCACGCGAAAGCGCCAGATCAACGACGCGGAAGCCAGGCCCGTCGAGCAGGTTGCGTGGCGAATTGCCATCAGTCGCCACGCCGGTCACCACTCTGTTCT